>NZ_JBRRBV010000004.1:0-274671 GCF_056756445.1 Stenotrophomonas sp. STEN225
CGGCATGGATGCCGCGGCCAAGCCCCCAGGGATGGGTTCACGGCGTCCCCCACAACCTGACCCACCCCGCCAACCCACAGGAAACCAGCCTTTGCCGTTGCTCCAGCCGTTGCTCCAGCCGTTGCTCTGGCTTCTGCGGGTGCCGGGCGCCGCCCGGCCGAACTACAATCCCGCTCATGCTGAAATTCTCGAACACCCTCCGCCGGTGGCGCCGATGAGCGGCCGTGGGGGCAATGACGGCCAGGTTCGCATCATCGGCGGGCGCTGGCGCAATACCCGCCTGCCGGTGCCGAATCTGCCGGGCCTGCGGCCCAGCAGTGACCGTGTGCGCGAGACCCTGTTCAACTGGCTGATGCCCCGACTGGCCGGGGCCCGCGTGCTGGACCTGTTTGCCGGCAGCGGCGCGCTGGGCCTGGAAGCCGTCTCGCGCGGTGCCGCTCACGCCACCCTGGTCGAGCGCGATGCCCAGCTCGGCCGCAATCTGTCGGCCGCCGTCGCCAAGCTGCAGGCCAGCGCGCAGATCACCGTGGTCCAGGCCGATGCCCTGCGCTGGCTGCAGGGCGCGCCCGCGCAGCAGGCGGATCTGGTGTTCATCGACCCGCCGTTCGCCGATGGCCTCTGGCAGGATGTGCTGGCCCAGCTGCCGCGCCATCTGGCAGCCGACGCCTGGCTCTACCTGGAGTCGCCGGCCGGTCACGTCCCGGTGCTGCCGCCGGACTGGCTGCTGCACCGCGAGGGCGGCACCCGTGAGGTGCGCTTTGCCCTGTACCGCCGCGCCGCTGCTACACTTTGACCTCATCTGAACATCTGCAACCGCCCATGACCGTGGCCAACCGCCGCATTGCCGTCTACCCCGGCACGTTCGATCCGATCACCAACGGTCATATCGACCTGGTGAACCGGGCCGCGCCGCTGTTTGAAAAGGTCGTGGTCGGCGTGGCGCAGAGCCCGTCCAAGGGGCCGACCCTGCCGCTGGAACTGCGCGTGCAACTGGCCCGGGATGCCCTGGGCCACCATGGCAACGTCGAGGTCTGCGGGTTCGATACCCTGCTGGCCCATTTCGTACGCTCCGTCCAGGGCGGTGTCCTGCTGCGCGGCCTGCGCGCGGTGTCGGACTTTGAATACGAGTTCCAGATGGCGAGCATGAACCGCCACCTGATCCCGGAAGTCGAGACCCTGTTCCTGACGCCGGCCGAGCAGCACAGCTTCATTTCGTCTTCGCTGGTCCGCGAGATCGCGCGCCTGGGCGGCGACGTGTCCGGCTTCGTGCCGGCCGCGGTGCTTGAAGCCCTGCGCAGGGTCCGCGAGGCGAAATCGACCCAGTCATAAGCCCCGCCGTACCCGCACCCCTTACGTACAACACCACGCACCATTCCGGGAGGAAACCATGAACACCACCATGCGCGCGATGCTGATCGCCTCGTTGGCCCTGGCCTTCACCGCCTGCAAGAAGGAAGAGGCCGCTCCGGTCGACGAAGCCAAGCAGGCGCTGGTCGCCCCGTCCAAGGACGACGACGCAGGCTGGAAGAAGTACCTGCAGGAAGTCGCCATCCAGAACATGGGCAACATCTCCAACAGCCCGTTCCTGTACTACCTCTCGCCGGAATCGGACCCGGACTTCCAGGCCAAGTACGAGCGCCAGACCGAGAGCGCGACCCAGGCCGTGGCCCGTGGCGTGCAGCCGGGCAACATGCTGGCCTTCGGTTCGTCGGCCTCGGGCAAGATGGCGGACATGATCCAGGCCGTGTTCAAGGACGTGTCGCCGGATTCGATGAAGGGCGTGCGCGTCGTCTTCATCGGCCAGTCGGCCGACAACGCCCGCGTGCAGGCGGCCGTGCAGCCGACCGGTGCCGAGTACATTTTCGTCGAAGCCAAGTAAGACCGAGCCGTGGCGGCCACGTTGCAACGTGGCCCGGGTGGCGCCTGTAGCGGGCGCCACCGATGACCTGACCGGCCCGCGCGCCCGCGCTGGCCGGTCCTTTGTCCCAAGGCGCGGGCGAGGAGTATCGCCATGTCGCTGAAAATCAATGAGCTCTGCGTCAACTGCGACGTCTGCGAGCCGGCCTGCCCGAACCAGGCCATTGCGATGGGTGAAACCATCTACGTGATCGACCCCGCCCGTTGTACCGAGTGCGTGGGCCATTTCGACGAGCCACAGTGCGTGGTCGTCTGCCCGGTCGAATGCATCGATCCGGACCCGGAGATCGTGGAAACGGAAGACCAGCTGCTGGCCAAACTGCGCCGGCTGCAGCACGATCATCCCGAACTCTACGCGGAGCCCCCATCCGAATGAAGACGCTGCTCGCCCGTCCCGTGTTGCTGCTCGGCCTGTTGCTGAGCCCGCTTGCCTGGGCCGATGCGCCGGCCCGTGCCGAACGTCCCGATGGCGCTGCCATTGCCAGCGGCCACGCGCTGGCCACCCAGGCCGGCGTCGACATCCTTGCGCAGGGAGGCAACGCGTTCGACGCCGCGGTGGCGGTGTCCTCGACGCTGGCGGTGGTCGAGCCGATCAGTTCCGGCCTGGGCGGTGGCGGCTTCTTCCTGCTGCATGATGCGGCCACCGGCAAGGACGTGATGCTGGATGCGCGCGAGACCGCGCCGGCTGCTGCCACGCCGCAGGCCTTCCTCGACGGGAAGGGCAACCTGGACCGCGACCGCTCGGTCAACGGCGCCTGGTCGGCGGGTATCCCCGGCCTGCCTGCGGCACTGGTGGAGCTTTCGGCCCGGCACGGCAGGCTGCCCCTGGCGGTTTCGCTGCAACCGGCCATCCGCATCGCCCGCGACGGCTTCCCGGTGTACGAGCGGATGGCCAAGGGCTATGCCTCGCGCCGCGAGGTGATGGAGCGCTACCCCGGGACCCGCGACGTGTACCTGCGCAACGGCAGGCCGATCGCCACCGGTGATGTGTTCCGGCAGCCGGAACTGGCGCAGACGCTGGAGCGGCTGGCGGCAGGTGGCTTCGATGGCTTCTACAAGGGCCAGACCGGCAAGCTGCTGCTGGCCGGAGTGAAGCAGGCCGGTGGCCGCTGGACCGCCGAGGAGCTGGCCGGCTACCGGGTGAAGCAGCGCGAGCCGATCGTCTTCGACTACAACGGCTGGAAGATCACCACGGCGCCGCCGCCGTCGTCCGGTGGCATCGCCCTGGCCAGCATGCTGCAGATCCTCGAAGGCTGGGACATCAAGCAGATGGATCCGGCGCACCGCGCCCATCTGGTAGTCGAATCGATGCGGCGCGCCTACCGCGACCGCACGTTCTTCCTGGGCGATCCGGACTTCGTGCAGATCCCGCAGAAAGTGCTGACCAGCAAGGATTACGCGCAGGGCCTGCGTGCCACCATCCATCCGGAGAAGGCCACGCCCAGCGACCTGCTGTCGGGCAATCCGACGCCGCTGGAGGACGACGAGACCACCCATTTCTCGATCATCGACCGTGATGGCAACCGCGTCGGCGCCACCCAGACCGTCAACCTGCTGTACGGCTCGGGCCTGATACCCAAGGGCACCGGTGTGCTGCTGAACAACGAGATGGATGATTTCGCGCTGAAGCCGGGCACGCCCAATGCGTTCGGCGTGATGGGCTACGAGGCCAACGCACCGAAGCCGGGCAAGCGCATGCTCAGCTCGATGACGCCGACCTTCATGGAGAACGCCGACAAGGTCGTGGTGCTGGGCACCCCCGGCGGCAGCCGCATCATCACCATGGTGCTGCTGGGCATCCTCGGTTACGACGCCGGCCTGGACGCGCAGCAGGTCGCCGCGCTGCCACGCTACCACCACCAGTGGCTGCCGGACCTGATCGAGGCCGAAGACAACGCGTTCGACGCGGCCACCGTGAAGCAGCTGCAGGCGATGGGCCACAAGATCGATCTGCCGGGGAATGTCGCCGCCGGTGGCCGCGGCTCCAGCCACGTCTGGGGCAATCTGCAGACGGTGGAATGGGATCGCAGGAGCAACCGGTTGTTCGGCGGCAGCGATCCGCGCAACCCGGTCGGCAGCGCCCAGGTGGTGCCCGGCAGGTAACGGCCGGGCTCGCCGGGTCCCATCCGGCCGACGGTGAGCCGCAGCGCCCTGCCCGCAATGGCAGGGCGCTGCAGTTTCGTTCTAGCGATTATTTAACGGCCTGCCGACGATAATCGGCGCATGAAACTCTGGTCGATTCGTGGTAACTCGCAGCGCCTCGACGGCGGTGCGATGTTCGGCAACGCACCCCGTGCGTTGTGGGAAAAATGGGCGGCACCGGATGAGCTGAACCGTATCGAGCTGGCATGCCGCGCGCTGTTGGCCAGCCCGCTGGAAGGCAAGACGGTCCTGTTTGAAACCGGCATCGGCGCGTTCTTCGATCCGCGCATGCGCGAGCGCTATGGCGTGCAGGAAAGCCAGCACGTGCTGATCGATTCGCTGCGTGAGGCAGGCTTCGAACACGAGGACATCGACGTGGTGGTCCTCAGCCACCTGCACTTCGACCACGCCGGCGGCCTGCTGGCAGCATGGAGCGAGGGGCGCGAGCCCGAACTGCTGTTTCCCAATGCCACCTATGTGGTCGGTGCACAGCACTGGCAGCGCGCACTTCAGCCGCACCCGCGCGACCGTGCCAGTTTCATCCCGGAGCTGCCCGGGCTGCTGCAGGCCAGTGGGCGCCTGGAAGTGGTCGACGGCGAGTTCTCCCGGGCGCTGGGGAGCAGCGTGCGTTTCAGCTACAGCGATGGTCATACGCCGGGGCTGATGCTGGCCGAGATCGTCGGCCATGGGCATGCAGGCGAGGTCGCGCGCGGTGGCGTGGTGTTCTGCGCTGACCTGATTCCGGGGCGCTCGTGGGTGCACGTGCCGATCACCATGGGATATGACCGCAATGCGGAACTGCTGATCGACGAGAAGCGGCAGTTCCTGGAGGACAAGCTGGCGCGCAACGTGCATCTGTTCTTTACCCACGACCCGCAGGTCGCACTGGCCCAGCTGGGTCGCGACGACAAGGGGCGTTTCGTGACCCTGCACGAGCAGGGTGAACTGAAGGCGCGCGCACTGGGGTGAGTGCCGGGGTCGGAGCCCTTTCTGCGAAAGGGATCTGACCCCGTCGCACCAGTCAGCCGACGCGGGTGCCGAAGATGCGGTCGCCCGCGTCGCCGAGGCCCGGCAGGATGTAGCCCTTTTCGTTGAGCTGGGCGTCGATTGCCGCCGTGTAGATCTCCACATCCGGATGCGCTGCCTTGACCGCGTCGATGCCCTCCGGAGCGGCGACCAGGAAAATGCCCTTGATGCGTCGCGCACCGGCCCGCTTGAGCATGTCGATGGTGGCGATCAGGGTGCCGCCCGTGGCCAGCATCGGGTCCAGGATCAACGCATCGCGCTCTTCCAGGCGCCCGGTGAGGCGCTCGAAGTAAGGCACCGGCTGCAGGGTTTCCTCATCGCGCTGCAGGCCGACCACACTCACGCGGGCGGCAGGGATCAGCGACAGTACGCCGCTGAGCATGCCCAGGCCGGCGCGCAGGATCGGCACCACGGTGATCTTGGCGCCAGCGATGCGCTGCACGGTCACCGGACCGGCCCAGCCGGGCAGGGTGTGCGGCTCGGTGTCCAGGTCAGCGGTGGCCTCATAGGCCAGCAGCGTGCCCAGCTCGTTGGCCAGTTCGCGGAAATCCTTGGTGCTGAGCGCGGCGTTGCGCATCAGGCCGATCTTGTGCTGCACCAGCGGGTGGCGCACTTCGACGATCTTCATGGTCGGAAAAGGGGGAAGGGAGAGGCGATCATTCTGCCGGATCGGGGTGCGGAACCCCAAACGGAGCGCAGCCAGCGGGCGCGGATCGAGGGCGTCTGTCATGGCCATGCAACCTTGCGGACATACCGTCCAGACCCATTCTTAACAGGAATGGGGATTCCCAGTGCATATCAAGACGCCGTTGGCCGTTGCCATCACGCTGACCCTGGCGATGGGGGCCAGCGCTCCGCTGCAGGCCGCCGCCCAGCAGACGGTCGCCGCCACGGGGGCAGCGGCGGTCGATGCGATCGACCTGGACCGCATCGAGGTGCGTGCGCAGCTCGAATCGCAGATCCGCGCGGTCGATCTGAAGCGCAGCAGCGACGCGATCGAAGACGCCGTGTCTTCCGACGCCCTTGGCCAGTATCCGGACAAGAACGTGGCCGAATCGCTGCAGCGTCTACCCGGCATCAGCGTCACCCGCGACCAGGGCGAAGGCCGTTTCGTGGTCATCCGGGGCCTGGACGCCAACCTCAACAGCGTCAGCGTCGATGGAATCGCCGTGGGTACGCCGGAGGACTCCAGCCGCGCTGCACCGCTGGATGTCATTCCCTCTGACTCCACCGAGCGGCTGCGCGTGGTCAAGTCGCCAACGCCGGACATGCCCGGCGACGCGATCGGCGGTGCGGTCCTGGTCGAATCGGCCTCGGCATTCGATCGCGACGGGCGCAGCCTGCGCGCCAAGATCGAAGGCAGCCACCAGCAGCTCTCGGGCGAAACCAGCCCGAAGGCCGCCTTCAACTACAGCGAAGTGTTCGCCGATACGTTCGGCATCGCGCTGGGCGTGAACTACCAGAGGCGCAGGTTTGAATCGGACAACACCGAAGTGGAGTACGACGGCGAGGATGATGCTGCACCGGGGGATGTCACCGCGATCAACCTGCAGCACCGCAAGTACGAGATCGAGCGCAAGCGCATCGGCGCAAACCTCAACCTGGACTGGCGCCCGAATGAAGACAGCAAGTACTACCTGCGCACGTTGTACAGCCAGTTCGACGATGCCGAGACCCGCCAGCGGGTGATCTTCAATTTCGACGATGCCGACATGGTGCGCACCGGCACCGACCAGTACCGGCTGGATGACATGCCGGGCGATGCGATCGACAAGCGCATGCGTTACCGCACCAAGAAGGAGAACACCTTCGCAGCCAGCCTCGGTGGCGAGAACCGGCTGACCAGCGCGGTGGTCGATTACCGTATCGGCTACACCCGCACCGAGGAGCGGGTGAACGACGAGATGGAGGCGCGGTTCACACTGGATGGTGATGACTTCAACGGCACCCTGGACCAGCGCAGCCGGCTGCCGACCTACAGTTTCGACAACCCGCAGTGGCTGGACAACGGCAACTACGCCTTCGACCGCTTCGTGCTTTCGCCCAAGCAGGTCAACGACAAGGAGCACAGCGCGCAGGTCAACGTACGCTTCGACGGCGACAGCAGCAGCCTGAAGTTCGGCCTGCTGGGCCGCTGGCGCGACCGCGATGTCAATACCGACGAGCGTGAGCTGCGGGTGGGCCCGAAGGTGGCACTGTCGAGCTGGACCACGTCGGCCCCCGAGCATCGCCATGGCAACCTGGGCGATGGCATGGATTCGGCGGCGATGCGGGCCTACTGGGCGGCCAATGGCAGCCAGTACAGCGCCCGGCCGCAGGATGCCGGCGCCAATGCCCTGGCATCGCTGGAAGAGGACTATGTGGCCAGCGAAGACATCTTCGCCAGCTATGCGATGGGGACCTGGGATATCGGCGCGCTGCGCATCATCGGCGGCGCACGCGTGGAGAACACCCGTTTCAGGGCGGTGGGCAACCAGGTCGAGGTGGCGGCCAACGGGCGCAGCTTCACCGTCAACCCGCGCGTGGCCAACAACAGCTACACCAATGTGCTGCCGGGCCTGCATCTGCGCTACGACGCAGCCGATGACTGGGTGCTGCGCGCCTCGGCCAACAAGACCGTCTCGCGCCCGTCCTTCGGCGACGTTTCGCCCCGTGTGGGCTACAGCCGCGGCGACGAGGAAGTGCGGCTGGGCAATCCCGAGCTGGATCCGTACGAGTCGAAGAACATCGACCTGTCGGTGGAAAAGTACATCGGCAGCACCGGCATCGTTTCGCTTGGCCTGTTCCACAAGTCCATCGACGGCTATATCGTGGAAACCGTGCGTACCAATGATCTGGACTACGACGGCTTCGACGTGACCCAGCCGATCAATGGCCGCAAGGCCACGGTACGCGGCGCCGAGTTCAACTGGCAGCAGCAGCTGGCCTTCCTGCCGGCAGGCTTCGACGGTCTTCTGGTCGGGGCCAGCGGCACCTGGCTGGATACCGAATTCGATGCCGGCATCGCGGACCGTGCCGGCGAGGACTTCACGCTGCCGCGTGCCTCCAAGCACGTGTACAGCGCGCATGTCGGCTACGAGAAATATGGCCTGAGCACCCGCCTGGCTGCGGTGTACCGCAGCGAGTATCTGGACAGCATCGGCAAGGGGCGTGCATTCGACATCTACGTGGCACCCAACACGCAGCTCGACTTCTCGCTGGATTATCGCTTCAGCCCGCGCGTCAGCCTGTACTTCGAGGCGCAGAACCTGCTGGACAAGCCGTTGGAGCTGTACCAGGGCACGCGCTCGCGCACGCTGCAGATGGAAGAATATGGCCGCACCTATGCGTTGGGCCTGAAGGTGGCGCTGTGATGGGGCGGCACGTTCCGGGGCTCGTGGCAGCGATCGCAACCGCGCTGGTCGTGGGCTGCACGCCAGCGGCCGACCGCGCGCCGGCAGCACACGCGGCGTCGCCGACGCCTTCGGCGCGCACGGTGGCCACCGTTGCCGAGGCGTTCGTGTCGCCACTCACGCCCGCCGACAACATCGATTCGCCTGCAAGCTGGCGCACGCCGGACGGGCAGATCTGGCTGATCGCCACCGCCAAGGCCACCGACAAACTGGTGGTGTATGACGGCAGCACCGGCCGTCACCTGCGCGACGTCGGTGCCACCGGTACCGGCCTGGGACAGTTCGATCGCCCCAATGGCATCGCCGTGACCGACGACCTGCTGTGGATCGTGGAACGCGACAATCACCGGGTCCAGGTCCTGTCCCTGCCGGACTTCATACCACTGGCGACGTTCGCTGCCGAAGATCTGCGCAAGCCCTATGGGCTGTGGGTCGATCGCAGGGCGGACGGCTACAGCGTCTACGTCACGGACTCCTGGGACAACGGCGAGGACGCACAGGGCCGCGACATCCTGCCGCCGCTGGCGGAACTGGACAAGCGCGTGCGCCAGTACCACGTTTCCCGCGACGGCGCGAAGATCGACGCGAAGCGCATCGCCGACATCGGCGACACCAGTGAGGCCGGTGCGCTGCGCGTGGTCGAATCGATCTGGGGCGATCCGGACAACGACCGTCTGCTGATTGCCGAAGAGGATGAGAGCTACGCCAGCGAGTTCAAGGTCTATACGCTGGCAGGCCGCTTCACCGGCACCACCTTCGGCCGTGACGTGTTCAAGGCGCAGGCCGAAGGGGTGACCCTGCGGACCTGCGGCAAGGACGGCTGGTGGATCACCACCGAGCAGGGCAAGCAGCGCAGCGTGTTCCATCTGTTCGATCGGCACACGCTGAAGCCGGTCGGTGCCTTCCAGGGCAATACCGTGGCCAACACCGATGGCATCTGGCTGATGCAGCAGCCCAGCACGCGTTTCCCGCACGGTGCGCTGTATGCGGTGCATGACGATCAGGGCGTGGTCGCCTTTGACTGGGAAAGCATTGCCAGGCAGCTGGCGCTGCCGCTGGAGTGTGGCGCATGAGGCGGCACAGCACGCGCGCGTTCGTCGCCAGCCTGCTGCTGGCCCTGCCTCTGCTGGTCACCGCGGCGGTCGAACCCAACACGCAGGTGCCTGCGGGCAGCCGCCACTATGCGGCATCGCCACTGCCGGATCGTATCGTTGCCTCGCCCTCGGCCGACCCCAGCCACGGATTCGCCGTGGCCTGGCGCACGGATGGCAGCGTACAGGCGCCACTGCTGGAGATCGCGCGTGCCGGCGATTCGCCGGCCATCGAAGGCATTCGCGCGCTGCGCGCGACCACGCGGGCGCTGCAGACCGAGAACGGCCTGTCGCACCATCACCGCGTTGACATCGATGGCCTGCAGCCGGATACCGCATACATCTACCGTGTGCAGGGCAGGGCAGGCTGGAGTGCATGGAACCAGCTGCGCACGCTGGCCACCGCCGGGCAGCCGCTGACGCTGCTGTACTTCGGCGATACCCAGAACAAGAATCTCAGTCACGTCAGCCGCGTGGTCCGGGCCGCGCAGAAGGCGGCACCGGACGCTCGCCTGAGCCTGTTCGCGGGTGACCTGGTCAGCGGCGGCGACGGTGTGGACGACAGTGAATGGGGCGAATGGTTCGCCGCCACCGGCTGGCTGGCGCAGGAAACACTGGTGGCGCCTGCCATCGGCAATCACGAGTATTTCGAGGAGTTCGAGGACACTCCGCAGGAACGCCGTGTGCTGGGCCGGCACTGGCCGGTGACCTTCGCACTGCCGGGCAATGGCGCCGCTGCCGCGCAGCAGACCAGCTACTGGTTCGATGCGCAGGGCGTGCGCGTGGCGGTGCTTGATGGAACCTCGGCACTCGATCTCGGCACCGCCCAGGCCCAGGCACACTGGCTGGACAAGGTGCTGTCCGGCAATCCGCAGCCGTGGACCATCGTAATGCTGCACCAGCCCTTCTACTCGCCGCGCGAAGGCCGCGAGAACGCCGCATTGCGTGACGTGCTGCTGCCGGTGGTGCGTCGTCACCAGGTGGATCTGGTGCTGCAGGGGCACGACCACACCTATGGCCGCCGTGGCGAAGGACAGTCCGCCACACCGCAGTACGTGGTGACCGTGGCGGGACCGAAGCAGTACCGTCTTTCCGATGAAGCCCGAAGGACGATGGCCCCGGTGGCCGAGGACACCCAGCTGTTCCAGGTGCTGCGCATCGATCCGCAGCGCCTGCGCTATGAGGCGCGCACGGTGACCGGGCAGCTGTACGATGCTTTCGAGCTGCACCGCGACGCCAGCGGGGGCAAGCAGCGCACGGAGCTGACCGAAGGCCGCATCACGCCACGCGACTGCCCGCGCGCGCAGACTGCCAAGGGTCGCGCCGACCGTTGCTGGGAATAAGGAGACGCCGATGACCATGCCCCGACGCATCGTTCCTCTTGCTGCCATCGGTGCCGCTCTGCTGTTGCTGGCCGGTGCGGTGGCCGCCGCTGATGCGGTGCTGCATCCGTTCCTGGCGGCCCAGCCGCAGCAGGCACCGCAGGAGGTGAACCTGGCCGTGGAAATTCCCGCTGGCAGCTTCACCAAGTATGAGATCAAGGACGACGGGCTGGTCCACGTCGACCGCTTCCAGTCGATGCCGGTGGCCTATCCGGCCAACTATGGTTCGATGCCGCGCACGCTGGCGGGCGACAACGATCCGTTGGACGCGCTGGTGCTGACCCGTGAACCCCTGCACCCCGGCGTGATCATCCGCTTCCGCCCGATCGGCTATCTGAAGATGATCGATGGCGGCGAACATGACGAGAAGGTCATCGGCGTGCCGACCGACAAGGTTGATCCGAGCTATGCAGGCGTCCGCGATCTGGCCGATCTGCCGGAGATCGAGCGGCAGCGCATCGAGGCGTTCTTCCGCGTGTACAAGGATCTGCCAGCTGGACGCAACCCGGTGCAGCTGCAGGGCTGGGGCAACGCGGCCGAGGCGCGTACGCTGATCCGCGAAGCCATGCAGCGTTTCGACGCCGGGAAGTAGTCCGGCTGCGGACGGCGTTGCACCCCTGCGCGGTCTTCACCTGTGCTGGCTATCATGGCCGCCTTCCACAGCAAAGGCGGTGCACGTGTCGGTAGCGTTGGTCTGGTTCCGTCGCGACCTGCGGCTGCAGGACAATCCGGCCCTGCAGGCCGCACTGGATGCGGGGCACGATGTGGTCCCTGTTTACATCCACGCGCCGCACGAAGAAGGCGAGTGGGCGCCGGGAGCGGCATCCAACGCGTGGCGTCATCGCTCGCTTGCCGCGCTGGATGCGGATCTGCGTGGCCGCGGTTCTTCCCTGGTGCTGCAGATCGGCGACAGCCTGCCGGTGCTGCAGGCACTGATCGCACGGACCGGTGCCACGGCGGTGTACTGGAACCGCAAGTACGAGCCCGCCACCCAGCCACGTGATGCCTCCATCAAGCGCACGCTGCGCGAGCAGGGCATCGATGCGCAGAGCTGCAACGGCAGTCTGCTGTTCGAGCCGTGGGATATCGCCACCCAGCAGGGGCAGCCGTACAAGGTGTTCACCCCCTACTGGCGCAACGTGCTCAGTCACTGGCGCCTGCCCGGGCTGCAGGCGGCGCCCTCGGCACTGGCAACGCATGCCGTCGAAGGCGAGTCGCTGCAGGCGCTCGGGCTGGCACCGGCGCTCGGCTGGGACGAGGGCTTCTGGGAGCACTGGCAGCCGGGAGAGGCCGGCGCGCTGGAGGCGCTTTCGGTGTTCGAGGACGGCGCGCTGCGAGGCTATCGCGCGCAGCGCGACCTGCCGGACCGGGTCGGCACCTCGCGGCTGTCACCGCACCTGCACTTCGGCGAGATCGCGCCCTGGCGCATCGCCCATGCGCTGGAAGGGCTGCGCAGCGCCGGTACCGACGCCGACATCGACGGCTACCTGCGGCAACTGGGCTGGCGTGACTTCGCCTACCACCTGCTGCATCACTTTCCAGAGACCCCCACCGGCAACCTCAACCCGCGCTTCGACCGCTTTCCGTGGGCCACGCCCAGCGCCGGCCAGCTGCAGGACTGGCAGCGCGGCAACACCGGCGTACCGATCGTGGATGCCGGCCTGCGCGAGCTGTGGCATACCGGGTACATGCACAACCGGGTGCGGATGATCGTCGCCAGCTACCTGTGCAAGCACCTGCGCGCGCACTGGCTGCATGGCGCACGCTGGTTCTGGGACACACTGGTCGATGCCGACCTGGCCAACAACACGATGGGCTGGCAGTGGGTGGCCGGTACCGGTGCGGATGCAGCGCCTTACTTCCGCGTGTTCAATCCGGTCACCCAGGCCGAAAAGTTCGATCCTCAGGCGCGCTACATCACCCGCTGGGTACCGGAACTGGCGGCGCTGCCGGTGAAGGCGCGCTTCGCGCCGTGGCAGCATCCGCAGTGGCTGGCCGAGCACGCGCCGGAGTATCCGCGCAGCCCTCTTGTGGATCTGGCCGCCGGCCGGGATGCAGCGCTCGCCGCCTACCGCCAGTCGGGAGCGGGGTAAAGCGCCGTCGCGGGGTTCCAGACAGCTAGCTGAACAAGGGCCTGTCTAGCGGCGTGTTCATCATCCCGGCATCGCGTCCTGCTGTTTATCCTCTGTGCGGCCCGCAAGCCGCCGGCCCGACCGGAAACCAAGGAGACCATCATGATCCGCAACACCACCCGCAATGTCGCACTGGCCCTGATGAGCGCGGCCGTCCTGTCGGCCTGCGCCACCGGCGGTTCCTACGTGCAGAGCGATCAGTACGGCAACCCGACCGAGCAGCAGAACCGGACCGGTCGCAACGCGCTGATCGGTACCGCCATTGGCGTGGCCGCCGGCCTGCTCAGCGGCGACAGTGCGACCGAGCGCCGCCAGCACGCGCTGATCGGTGCAGGCATCGGCGCACTCAGTGGCGCGGCCGTGGGCCAGTACCAGGATCGCCAGGAACGCGCGCTGCGCGAGCGCACTGCCAACACCGGCATCGATGTGCAGCGCCAGGGCGACAACATCATGCTGAACCTGCCCGACGGCATCACCTTCGATTTCGGCAAGTCGGCACTGAAGCCGCAGTTCTACGGCGCGCTCAACGGCGTGGCCGGTACCCTGCGTGATTACAACCAGACCATGATCGAAGTGGTCGGCCATACCGACAGCATCGGCAGCGATGCGGTCAACAACCGCCTGTCCAAGGAGCGCGCCGATTCGGTCGCCCAGTACCTGATCGGGCAGGGCGTGCAGAGCGTGCGTATCGAAACGCTGGGCGCCGGCAAGGCGTACCCGATCGCCGACAACAGCACCGATGCCGGCCGTGCCAAGAACCGCCGTGTTGAAATCCGCGTGATTCCGCTGCAGCAGTAACGCGCGGCGCGTGCGTGCAGGTCCGGCGCAGCCGGAACGGGAATGCCGCCCTTGCAGGCGGCATTTTCGTTGGGCGAGATGCGCGGCGCCTAGCGCAGGAACGGCGGCCGGGTCATGCTGCGGCCGTCGGCCGCACCACGATCTCGTTCACGTCCACGTCGTCGGGCTGCTCGATGGCGAACCGCACCGCGCGCCCGATCGCGTCCGGCTGCAGGGCGATGGCGCGATAGCCGACCATCATTTCGGCGGCGACCGGGTCGGTGATGCTGTCCGCAAGCTCGCTTTCCACCACGCCGGGGTGGATGCAGGTGACCCGCAGCTCGCGGTGTTCCTGGCGCAGGCCCTCCGAAATGGCGCGTACCGCGTGCTTGGTGGCGCAGTAGACCGCAGCGGTCGGTACGACCGACAGCGCGCCGATGGACGCGATGTTGATGATCTGTCCGCGGCCGCGTGCGCGCATATGGGGCAACACGGCTGCGATCCCGTGCAGTACACCGCGGATGTTGACGTCGATCATCCGGTCCCATTCGTCCACCTTCAGCGATGCCATCGGCGACAGGGGCATCACACCGGCATTGTTGACGATCACATCAAGGGCGCCGAATTCCTCCAGGGCTGACGCGGCGAACGCCTCGACCTGCGCGCGCTGCGTCACGTCCAGCGCATGCACGCGTACGTCGGCGCCGTGCTGGCGCAGTTCATCCGCCAGTGCCTGCAACCGTTCGAGGCGGCGCGCGCCCAGCACCAGTCGCGCACCCGGCTGCGCCAGCGAGCGGGCGACGCCGGCGCCGATGCCGCTGGAGGCACCGGTGATCAGGATGGTTCGGGAATGGCTCATGGCAGGTCTCCGGAAGGGCTAGGGGGAAATGCCGGGTCGTGCCCGGTGCAGTCACGGTAGACGGCCTGCCTCGTCGCGATAAGATGGCGACTGCTGACTACCTTGTATAGATCCGCTAACCAATGTCCGTCGATCTCAATGCCCTCGCGGTGTTCCAGCGGGTAGCCGACTGCAGCAGCTTCACCGCGGCGGCCCAGCAACTGGGCGTGACCCGGTCGGCCGTCAGCCAGACCATCGCCCGGTTGGAACAGTCGCTCGGTGTCGCTCTGGTGCTGCGCACCACCCGCAGCGTCAACCTCACCGATGCCGGCCAGGCGCTGCTTGCGGCGGTCAGACCCGCCCTGGCTGAGCTGGGCAGCGCCGTGGAGTCCACGCTACGTCGCGGCAGCACCCTCAAGGGCCAGCTGCGCTTGGCCGTGTCCTCCATTGCCGAGCATTTCCTGGCCGGTCCCCTGCTGGCCAGCTTCGCCGCCCGGCACCCGGAGCTGCAGCTGGACATCACGGTGACCGATGAGGAGTTCGACATCGTCGAGGCGGGTTTCGACGCGGGCGTGCGTCTGGGCGAGGTGATCGCCCAGGACATGGTGGCGATTCCGGTGTCCGGCCGGCAGCGGCAGGTGGTGGTGTGCACTCCGCGGTATGGGCAGCAGCACGGCATGCCCAGGCACCCGCGCGAGCTGCCCGGGCACCGTTGCATCGGCTGGCGCGCCGCACCACGCAAGGCGCCCTATCGCTGGGAATTCGAAGAGCGCGGACGCGAGTTCAGCGTCGATGTGCAGCCGGAGATCACCAGCAATGACATGGCCACGATGACCCGCCTGGCATTGGCGGGCGCCGGGCTGGCCTTCGGCATGGAGGACACATGGCGCCCGTGGCTGCAGCGTGGGGAACTGGTCAGCGTGCTGGAGCCGTACTGTCCGTGGTTCGCAGGGTTCTTCCTGTATTACCCTAGCCGGCGCCAGGCCGAGCCGAAGCTGCGGGCACTGATCGAGCATCTGCTGGAACAGCGCGCCGCATGACGCCGGGCAGGCCCCGCTTCACGCCGCCGGCGCGGCCACCTTCTCCAGGATCCGCTTGCCGCTGATCTCAAGCGCGGCATCTTCCTGCTCCTGCTGCTGCCGCGCCAGCTTCGCGCCAGGGCACTGCGCCAGCATGTAATTGGCGTCGAAGTTGAGCTTCTCCACCAGGAAGTCGACGAATGCGCGCACCTTCGGCGAGACCAGGCGGCCGCCGGCAAAGACCGCGTTGAAATCCACCTCCGGACCTGTCCACCCGGCAAGCACGCGACGGACCATGCCTGACTCGACGAACGGCTTGGCCATCACATCGCCGGTCAGGAGCAGGCCTTCACCGCACACCAGCGCGCCGTTGAGCGCGGACATGTCGTTGGCCGTCATCAGCGGCGTCACCGGGAAGTCACGCAGTTCCCCTCCGTTCTCGCCCAGCTGCCAGGTAAAGCGCGGTGAATTGCCAGTGTGGTAGGGCTTGCGCATGGCCAGGATGCGATGGAACTGAAGCTCTTCCGGGTGCAGTGGTTCGCCGTAGCGCTCGATGTAGGCTGGGCTGGCGAACACCTGCGTGCGCAGGCTGCCGAGCTTGCGTGCGACCAGGTTGGAATCGGGCAGGGCGCCGACGCGCAGGGCCAGATCGGCTTCACCGGCGATCAGGTCGAGCTTCTCGTTGCCCATGTGCATGTCCAGGCGGATTTCCGGGTACTGCGCATGGAACTGGCCCAGCAACGGCGCGATCCAGGTGATGCCGATGGAGTAGGGCACAGTGAAACGCAGCCAGCCGCGTGGGCCGGACTGCAACTGGCTGACCGCGCTCTCGGCTTCTTCCAGCTCGCGCGCGATGCGCTGGCAGTGCTCGTGGTAGATCGAGCCCGCCTCGGTCAGGCCAAGACGGCGCGTGGTCCGGTGCAGCAGGCGCGCGCCCAGCCGCGTCTCCAGCTCCTGCACCTTGCGGCTGACAGTGGTCTTGGGCAGGCCGAGCGCTTTGGCAGCTGCGATGAAGCTGCCCTGCTCGACCACTTTGACGAAGATCAGCGTTTCATTGAGATCGTGGGACATGGTCGGGAGTCCTGGACGTCGGGGGTGGGACAATCGTGACAGATCGATTGGACCGGGAACGGGATGATTATTCCCCTTAATCAGGACTAATCAAGTAAAGGTTTGAGGTCTATCGTGGCGCCATTCGTGAAATGGAGTCCCCCCGCCATGAGCCTGCGCAACATTCTTGCCCGTTTCCGGCATGCCGGCCAGAACGCCCTGGATCTGGCGATGACCGTTGAGATCCGCCCGAGTTCCTTGGTGCACAAGGATTTCCGTGAGTTTACCGCGCCCATGCGGCAGCAGCGTGGCGGTGCCATCCGCTTGGCGCCGCAGAAGAGCGATCGACTGCGCCGAATCGGGACTATCCCGGATTTGGGAGGAAATGTCCCGTGAATGGGATTCTGATGCCCGAAGTCCTGGTCCTCGGCGGAACCGGTGCGGTCGGCCAGGGCGTGGTCGGTGCGCTGCTGGAAGCCGGCAGCCCGGTGCTGGTGGTCGGCCGCGATCCAGGACGGCTGGCGTCGCTGGAAGCGCAGTTCGCCGATGAGCCCGGCCTGCAGACCATGCTCGGTTCACTGGCAGACGACGGTTCGGCGCAGGTCCTGGCCGAGCGCGTCGCGCAGCGCCCGCGGCCGTTGGCAGCGGTGATCGCGGCCATGGGCGGTCCTTACAACCGTGGCCGGGTGATGGACCGCAAGGGCGACGAACTACTCGGCGCACTGCAGGCCGACCTGATGCCCCATGTGCATGCGGTACGCCACCTGCTGCCGCTGCTGCGTGACAACGTGCATGCGCGGCGCTACGTGATGATCGGCAGCCCTGCCGGTCTCAAGCCCTGGGCCGGCTACGGCGAGACCTCGATCACCACCGCCGCCCTGCGCATGTACGCACAGGTGGTGCACCAGGAAGCACAGGCGGTCGGTGTCCGCGCGCAGATGCTGGAGGTGTGCAGCCCGGTGTGTACACCGGCCAACGCCGCCAACGCCTGCATCGAGTGGCCGAGCTCGCTGCTGGTCGGCCGGCGCGTGGTGTCGCTGCTTGATGGCTGCCGCGACAACCGCGCCATCGTTCGCTGCGACAGCAGCGATGCGGAACTGCCGCGGGGCCTGCTGCGACTGGAAGTTCCACCACCGTGGCGCGACGCCGTCGGTGTCGCTTGACCTTGACCTTGGTTGAGGTTGCAGCATACGCCGCACTTTCTGATAGCCATTCTCATTAGCTGTACCACCCCTCCGTACGGATGCATGCCATGACTTCCCCCAAAACCACCCCACATCGTTTCGGCCATCGCATTGCGATGGTCGGCGTGTCGATCCTCGCCGCGGCGGTGCTCGCTGCCTGCAGTGGCGGCCATGCCGAAGAAGCCGGTGCACCGCCCCCGCCGCAGGTCAGCGCAGCGCCGGTGCTGGTCAAGCAGATCAGCCAATGGGACGAGTTCAGCGGCCGCATCGAGGCGGTGCAGAGCGTTGAACTGCGTCCACGCGTGTCCGGCTACATCGACAAGGTCAACTACGTCGAAGGCCAGGAAGTGAAGAAGGGCGATGTGCTCTTCACCATCGACGCGCGCAGCTACCAGGCCGAGTACGATCGCGCCGCCGCTGAACTGGCCCGCGCCCGCACCCAGGCAACCCTGGCCCGCAGTGAATCGGAGCGGGCCAAGCGCTTGGCCGAGCAGCAGGCGATCTCCACCGAGACCGCCGAGCAGCGTCGCGCTGCGGCAGACCAGTCCGGCGCAGCCGTGCAGGCCGCGCAGGCGGCACTGGATGCTGCCCGGCTCAACCTGGAGTTCACCAAGGTGCGTGCGCCGATCGACGGCCGTGCCGGCCGCGCGATGGTCACCGCGGGCAACCTGGTCACCGCCGGCGACAGCGCCAGCGTGCTGACCACGCTGGTCTCGCTGGACACCGTGTTCGTCTACTTCGATGCCGACGAAAGCACTTTCCTGCGTTACGCGCAGATGGCACGCAAGGGCGAGCGCCCGAGCGAGCGCGACAGCGACCTGCCGGTGAAGGTTGGCCTGTCGGGTGAAGAAGGCTACCCGCACGCGGGCAAGGTCGACTTCCTCGACAACCAGGTCGCACGCAGCACCGGCACCATCCGCGTGCGTGCGCTGCTGGACAATGCCGACCGGCAGTTCACCCCGGGGCTGTTCGCCCGTGTGCAGCTGCTGGGCAGTGGCCAGTTCCAGGCGATGCTGATCGATGACAAGGCTGTGCTGACCGACCAGGACCGCAAGTACGTGTACGTGGTCGACAAGGATGGCAAGGCCCAGCGCCGCGACATCCGCCTTGGCCGCACGGCGGAAGGCCTGCGCATCGTCGAGCAGGGCCTGTCCGCAGGCGACAAGGTCATCATCGATGGCGTGCAGAAGGTCTTCATGCCGGGCATGCCGGTGCAGGCCAAGGCGGTGGCGATGCAGCCGGCTGCGGCCGCCGCACCAGGCCGTGATGCCACTGCTGCGCTGAACCGCTGATCCGCCGTCTCCTGATCCGAGTTTCCGCTTAGCTGCCGGCGCCAGCGGCGGCCTTCCCTGCCTTCGTCATATCGGCGAGGGGCAGGGTGGCTGTTGCCCGCCGGCGGCATTTCCCAGGAATTCCTCCATGGACTTTTCCCGTTTCTTCATCGACAGGCCGATCTTCGCGGCGGTACTGTCGATCGTGATCTTCGCCGCAGGCCTGATCACGATTCCGATCCTGCCGATCAGCGAGTACCCGGAAGTGGTGCCGCCGTCGGTGGTCGTGCGCACGGTCTATCCGGGCGCCAATCCCAAGGTCATCGCCGAAACCGTCGCCACGCCGCTTGAAGAGGCGATCAACGGCGTCGAGGGCATGATGTACCTCAAGTCGGTCGCCGGTTCCGACGGCGTGCTGCAGATGACCGTCACCTTCCGCCCGGGCACTGATCCGGACGCGGCGGCGGTGAAGGTGCAGAACCGTGTGGCGCAGGCGCAGGCACGCCTGCCCGAGGACGTACGCCGGCAGGGCGTGACCACGCAGAAGCAGTCGCCCACCTTCCTGATGGTCGTGCATCTGACGTCGCCCAATGGCAAGTACGACACCCTGTACCTGCGCAACTACGCCCGCCTGCACGTCAAGGACGCGCTGGCACGCATTCCCGGCGTGGGCGACGCGCAGATCTTCGGTGGTGGTGACTACGCCATGCGCGCATGGCTGGACCCCGACAAGGTTGCTTCGCGCGGCCTGACGGCCAGCGACGTGGTGCGTGCCATGCGTGAGCAGAACGTGCAGGTCTCTGCGGGTCAGCTCGGCGCCGAGCCGCTGCCGAACAGCCAGTTCCTGACCCTGATCAATGCCCAGGGCCGCCTGCGCAGCGAGCAGGAGTTCGGCGACATCGTGCTCAAGAGCGGTGTCGACGGCGAGATCGTGCGCCTGTCCGACGTTGCCCGCCTGGAACTGGGCGCTGGCGACTACACCCTGCGCTCGCAGCTCGACGGCAAGAATGCGGTGGGTATCGGCATCTTCCAGTCGCCCGGTGCGAATGCACTGGAGATTCGCGACAAGGTCATCGCCACGATGGACGAGATGCAGAAGACCATGCCCGCCGACGTGAAGTACGAAGCGGTGTACGACACCACCATCTTCGTGCGTGATTCGATCAAGGCGGTGGTCTCGACCCTGCTTGAAGCGATCGCCCTGGTGGTGCTGGTGGTGATCCTGTTCCTGCAGACCTGGCGCGCGTCGATCATTCCGCTGATCGCGGTTCCGGTGTCGGTGGTCGGTACCTTCGCAGCGCTGTACGTACTGGGCTTCTCGATCAACACGCTGAGCCTGTTCGGCCTGGTGCTGGCGATCGGCATCGTGGTCGACGACGCGATCGTGGTGGTGGAGAACGTTGAACGCAACATCGAAGAAGGTCTGTCGCCGACCGCAGCCGCCCACCAGGCCATGCGTGAGGTGTCCGGCCCGATCGTTGCGATCGCACTGGTGCTGTGCGCGGTGTTCGTGCCGATGGCGTTCCTGTCAGGCGTCACCGGTCAGTTCTACAAGCAGTTCGCTGTCACCATCGCCATTTCCACGGTGATCTCGGCGATCAACTCGCTGACCCTGTCGCCGGCCCTGGCCGCCCGCCTGCTGAAGGCCCATGGCGCTCCGAAGGATGGCCCGAGCCGTCTGATCGATCGCCTGTTCGGCTGGGTGTTCCGCCCGTTCAACCGCTTCTTCAAGTCCAGCTCGGAGAAGTACGAGCGCGGCGTGGCGCGCATCCTTGGCCGCCGCGGCGCTGTGTTCGTGGTCTACGCGATCCTGCTGGTCGGTACCGGTGTGATCTTCAAGCTGGTGCCGCCGGGCTTCATCCCGACCCAGGACAAGCTGTACCTGATCGCGGGCGTGAAGCTGCCGGAAGGTTCGTCGATCGCACGTACCGATGAAATGCTGCGCAAGGTCGCCAAGATCGCCCAGGAAACCGACGGCGTGGCGCATACCATTTCGTTCCCGGGCCTGAACGCGCTGCAGTTCACCAACACCCCGAACACCGGTGTGGCGTTCATTCCGCTCAAGCCGTTCAACGAGCGTCATGGCCGGACCGCGGCGGAGATCAACGCCGAGATCAACCAGAAGATCGCAGGCCTGCAGGAGGGCTTCGCGTTCGCGATGATGCCGCCGCCGATCCTGGGCCTGGGCAACGGCAATGGCTACCAGATGTTCATCGAGGACCGCGGCAACCTGGGCTACGGCGCGCTGCAGAATGCCGTGCAGGCGATGCAGGGGACCGTTGCACAGACCCCGGGCATGGCCTTCCCGATCAGCAGCTACCAGGCCAACGTGCCGCAGCTGGATGCGGAAGTGGACCGTGTGAAAGCGAAGGCGCAGGGCGTGCAGCTGACAGAGCTGTTCGACACGCTGCAGACCTACCTGGGTTCGGCGTACGTCAACGACTTCAACCAGTTCGGCCGCACCTGGCAGGTGATCGCCCAGGCGGACGGCCCGTTCCGTGAGAGCGTCGAGGACATCGCCAAGCTGCGCACCCGCAACGACCGCGGCGAGATGGTGCCGATCGGTTCGATGGTGACCATCAAGCAGACGTTCGGCCCGGACCCGGTGCTGCGTTTCAACGGCTACCCGGCAGCGGACCTGGCCGGCGAAGCCGACCCGCGCCTGCTGTCCTCGGCGGAAGCGATGAACAAGCTGACCGAGATTGCCGGGCAGGTGCTGCCGGTCGGCATGGCCACCGAATGGACCGACCTGAGCTACCAGCAGGCCACCCAGGGCAAGGCCGCGTTCATCGTGTTCCCGGTGGCGATCATGCTGGCCTTCCTCGTGCTGGCCGCGCTGTACGAGAGCTGGTCGCTGCCGCTGGCGGTGATCCTGATCGTGCCGATGACCCTGCTGTCGGCTCTGTTCGGCGTATGGCTGACCGGCGGCGACAACAACGTGTTCGTGCAGGTGGGCCTGGTGGTGCTGATGGGCCTGGCATGCAAGAACGCGATCCTGATCGTCGAGTTCGCCCGTGAGCTGGAGATGGGCGGCAAGGGCATCGTCGAGGCCGCGCTGGAAGCCTGCCGCCTGCGCCTGCGCCCGATCGTGATGACCTCCATCGCGTTCATCGCCGGCACCGTGCCGCTGGTGCTTTCGCATGGTGCGGGTGCCGAGGTGCGCTCGGTGACCGGTATCACGGTGTTCGCTGGCATGCTGGGCGTCACCCTGTTCGGCCTGTTCCTGACCCCGGTGTTCTACGTTGCCCTGCGCAAGTTCGTCACCCGCAACGGCGGTGGCCAGCTGGTGCAGCACGGCGAGCCCACCATTCATCACTGATACGGAACCCCGTCGCCGCCGGTCGATGATCGGCGGCGGCTTCTCCCTCCAAAGGCATGAATCCATGAACACCCATCAGAACAAGATCGCGCTGGTTACCGGCGCTACCCGTGGCATCGGTGCCGAGACCGTGCGTCAGCTGGCGAAGGAAGGCGTGCACACGTTGCTGGCCGGCCGCAAGCGTGAGACGGCGGTGGAGCAGGCACTGAAGCTGCAGGCGGAAGGCCTGCCGGTGGAAGCGCTGCAGCTGGACGTTACCGACGCTGCGAGCATCGCCGACGCGGTCGAGCAGGTGCGCCAGCGTCACGGCCGGCTGGACATCCTGGTCAACAACGCCGGCATCATGATCGAGAACCCGGCACAGGCACCGTCGGAGCAGTCGCTGGATACGTGGCGTCGCACCTTCGACACCAATGTATATGCACTGGTGGCGGTGACCCAGGCGTTCCTGCCGCTGCTGAAGCAGGCCAAGGCCGGGCGCATCGTCAACGTGTCCAGCATCCTCGGCTCGCAGACCCTGCACGCCGACCCGGGTTCGGGCATCTATGACTTCAAGATTCCGGCCTACAACGCCTCCAAGGCGGCGGTGAACAGCTGGACGCTGGCCCTGGCATACGAGCTCCGCAGCTCGCCGATCAAGGTGAACACCGTGCACCCGGGCTACGTCAAGACCGACATGAATGGTGGCCACGGCGAGATCGAGATCGCCGAAGGTGCGCGTTCCAGCGTGCAGATGGCGCTGATCGGCCCTGAAGGCCCGAGTGGCAGCTTCACCTATCTGGGCGAGGTGCTGCCATGGTGATCCGCACCCTGGCGGTGGCCGTTTCCAGCCTCGTGCTGGCCGGCTGTGTCACCGTCGGTCCCAATTACAAGGCGCCCCAGCAGGAGCCTGTCGTCCTGCAGGGCGCGGAGCAGCCGGTGTTCAGCACCACATCGCCCGTTGCCAGCTGGTGGGCGCAGTTCGATGACCCGGTGCTGGAAGAGCTGGTGCACGGCGCACTGTCGAGCAATCTTGACCTGCGCGTGGCCGTGGCGCGTGTCAGCCAGGCGCGGGCGGTGTTCGTCGAAAGCCGCTTCGACCAGGCACCGCACGTGACCGCAGGCGGCAGTTACGACCGCCGCAAGCAACCCGATCCGCAGCTGGGTGGGCAGCGGGTGTTCAGTGAAAGCTACCAGCTCGGGTTCGATGCGGGCTGGGAGCTGGATCTGTTCGGCCGCAAGCGCCGTGCTGCCGAAGCGGCACGCGCCGATCTGGGGGCCGAGCAGGCCAACCTGGCCGATGCGCAGGTACTGGTTGCCGCCGAAGTGGCACGCAACTACTTCGAGCTGCGCGGCACGCAGAAGCGCATCGCCGTGGCCCAGCACACACTGGTCAATCTGCGTGATACGCAGAAGCTGACCGAGGCGCGCTGGGAACTGGGTGCCGGCAGCGAGCTGGATGTGCAGAGCAGCCGTGCCCGGCTGAAGGCGATCGAGGCCGATATTCCCCTGCTGGAAGTGGCCGAGACGCAGTCCCGCAATCGCCTGGCGGTGCTGCTGGGCCAGCGCCCGGAAGTACTGGCCGACATGCTCGCGCCGCATGAGGTGCCGGCGTTCGCCAAGCCGTTGCCGCTGGGCGATACCCGCGAGCTGCTGCGCCAGCGTGCCGACGTGCGTGCGGCCGAGCGGCGGCTGGCAGCCGCCACGGCACGGGTGGGGGTGGCAACGGCCGATCTGTTCCCGCGGTTGTCGCTTTCCGGTTTCGTCGGCTTCCTCGGCGGCGACGCCAATGGCCTGGTCAACGGCAGCAACAAGGCCTGGTCGCTGACGCCGTCGTTGAGCTGGGCAGCCTTCGATTTCGGAACCGTGCGCGCACGTCTGCGTGCCAGCAAGGCCGAGGCCGAGGGCGTTGCCGCGCAGTACGAGCAGACGGTGCTGCTGGCACTGGAAGACACCGAGAACGCGCTGACACGCTACTCCAAGCAGCAGGCACGGCTGGCGATCGTGGTGGAGCAGGCGCAGGCCGCACGACGAGCCGAGTCGCTGGCGCAGATCCGCTATCGCGAGGGCTCGGAAGACTTCCTGACCCTGCTCGACGCGCAGCGCACCCAGCTGGCCGCCGATGATGCACTGGCGGCCGCCGAGGCGGAGGTCAACGTCAGCGTAGTCGGCGTATACAAGGCGCTGGGTGGTTGGGGCCAGTCCCCGCAGGCGCCGAGCGTGGCACAGGTGAATTGACCGGACGGGGACGGAGGCAGTGGCCTCCGTCCCCGTTTCCGGTCAGGGCCACCGATGGGCGGGCGCCTGCCGCCCTGCCATGCCGTCCTCCACACTTTGCGAACTCAGGCAGGGCAGCGCGGCGTGAGCCGTGGACACCGTCACATTCATGACGCTTCTGACTCTCCCGGAAGCGCCTTCTGCCGTGTAACAAGTGGGGCGGGCCATCAGAGGACAGGCGATGACGGACGGCAAGCGGGATACCCAACGAATGTTGTTCGGCGATCCGGGGCCACCCGGTGCAGGACTGTCCGTCGCGGTGGTCGTTCTGCTGGTGCTGGCGATGCTGGCCGCGGCCATCGGCTTCGTGCGGCTGCCGGACTCCATGCTGGGCCTGGGCCTGATCGGCGTGGCCGTGCTGCTGGCCATCGGCGCTCGCATCTGCCAGGCGCGCGATCAGCACCAGGCGCTGTATCGCCTGTTGGCGCGGCAGCCGCCGCGGTGAACGCGGCGGCAACCCGACTCAGGGCCGGGGCCAGTCCAGCTCGACCACCAGCGGGAAGTGATCCGAGGGCAGCACGCCGTCGATGCGACGGTCATCGGTCAGGAAGCTGCGCGCACGGAAGCCTCTCACCAGTACCCAGTCCAGCTGCGTGGTGGCCTTGCCGGTGAAATCATGGAAGGTCAGGCGCGGCCCCTGGGGAGACGCCACCTGGGTGCGTGCGTCCTGCAGAACGCGGGTGAGCGTCGCGTAGGTTCCGCCCCCGGGTTCACTGTTGAAGTCGCCCGTCAGCACCAGCGGCAGATCCGGCGGCAGCGTCGCCACCCGCCTGCCGATCAGCTCGGCTCCCTTGACCCGGCGCGGTTCGTCTTCGTCGCGATAGGGCAGGTGGGTGTCCATGAAGTAGAAGCGGCGGCCATCGTCAAGGCGACGGAACAGGGCCCAGGTCACCATGCGCGGGTACAGGTTGCCCCAGGTGATGCTGCCGGCGACCTCCGGTGTATCGGACAGCCAGAAGTTGCCTGATTCCTCCACGGCCAGCACCCGCGTGTCGTAGAACACGCCCATGTGCTCATCGCCGCTGCCACCGCGCCGTCCTTCACCGAACCACGCGTAGCCGGGCAGGTGGCCGGCGAGATAGTCGGCCTGTTCCTGTACCAGCTCCTGGGTGCCGATCACGGCCGGGCGGGCATCCAGGATGACCTTGACCATCGCATCGCGGCGATCCGGCCAGCGCTTGCCTGGCGCGGTGTCGGCCGGGGTGCGGACATTGAAGGACATCACCTTCAGCGGCGCAGGGGCCGCCGCCCAGGCGATGGCGGGAAGAGCGAAGGCCAGCAGCGCACACAGCGCAGGGCGACGGAAACGCGACAGCATCGTGGAATCCCTCCATTCCATGTAAACGATTCCATGAAGGATGGCACGGATTGGCAGGGGAGGGTATGCCGGGATGGGTCATTGGCGTGGCGGCTGCACGGGGGCCCGCTCAGTCTTCGATCTCGCCGCGTCGCGCGGCCGCGCGCACGGCCTGCGCCGTCGTCGCAACGCCCAGGCGCTGGCGCGCGCGGCGCAGGTGGTTCTCCACGGTGCGCGCGGACAACCCCAGCGTGGCGGCGATCTCCGCCTGGCGCCGGCCGGCTGCGACCCAACGCAGAACCTCGCGTTCCCGCGTGCTCAGTTCGCCCAGGGGGCGTTCAGCCGGTGCTTCGGCCAGCCGGCGGGCGGCGCGGAATGCTGCTGTGCCGGCAGACTCCAGCAGCAGCCGGGCAGGCGCGGAAGCGTCGATGATCGTTCCGGCGAAACTGATCGCCCCTTCCAGCCCCGTGGTTCCGAACACGGGTACCTGCAGGCCATGCAGGCCGTCGCCGCGGGGGTGCCTGACCACCTGGTAGCGGGCCCCCCTTGCGCCGTCGCGCTTGCTCCAGAAGAACGGGGCATCGCTGTCGAGCACGTGGCGGTTGACCGGGCAGGCATGCAGGTAGCGGGCAAGATCGGTCTCACGCCCTTCGCCCAGCCAGTCGCCCTCGATCCAGTACACGCGGTGTGCGCCGCGTTCGAGCCCGGTGCCGGCCGCAAACACCAGCACGCGATCGTAGCCGAGGGGCGCGGCGATCGAGCGAAGCAGCGCGCCGATCTCGGCGATCGAACGCGCCTGCTCCAGTTCCAGCAGCATCGGCACCAGCGCGGCCACGGTGTTCAGCGACCTGCCAGCGCGTCCAGCAGGGTGCGTGCGGCCAACTGGCCGAGTGCATTGCCGGCCAACGGACTATCGCCTGTCAGCAGCAGGCGATCCTGCAGCACGCTGCCGTCAATACCCTCGTTGACGATCTGCACGCCCTGCTGCGCGAGCTTTTCACCGAAGAACCACGGCAGTTGCCCGGGCATGTAGCCGATGTCCGGCGTCTGCCGGTCCATCGCATCGGGGAAGGCGCAGATGCGGTAGCCACGGAACAGCGAATCACCGCCCGCTTCATCGATCCCGGCAGCCAACAGCGCTGCAGGGCCGTGGCAGAGCGTGATGATGTAGCGCTGCTGTGCCATCGCCCAGTGCAGCGCCTTGCTGACCGCGCGGCTCTCCGGCAGACCGATCAGTGCACCATGCCCGCCCGGAATGAAGATGGCTGCATAGTCCGACGCCGCGTCCAGCGAGGCCACGATGTCATCCAGCACCTTCGGCTGGCGGAACCGCGCCTGGTAACGTTCGTACAGACCGCCGATGTCGCGGTCCTCGCCGGGGAACGCCCACCATTCGAACTTCACGGCGTTGCCGGACAGGGTTGCCACATCGAAGTCGAAGCCGGCCTTGTCCAGGTGATACATCGGCAGCAGCGTTTCGACCGGGTGATTGCCGGTGGAGAACAGGTGGCCGTTGGCGGTCGGCAGGTAGCGCTCATCGGCGCCGATCATCAGTATCTTCCAGCGGCCATCCCGGCGTGCGTCGGCATAGTCCGCGCCGGACAGATTGCTGGTGGGTGACGTGAACTGCGAGAGCGACCAGGGCGAGGGAAAGAAGGCATCGCGCTCGGCCGGATCGGGACGGGGTTGGCGGCTGAGGTCCTGGGTGTTCATGTGGCTGGCCTGCTGTCGGGGAGGTGCGGCCAGCATAGGAGGCACTGTGCGTACGTGCGATGAGGGATTTCCCGCAACGCCTGACCCGCCGTCTCCGCCGGTGGCGGAACGGCGATCAGCCTGCGCTATTCATCGCGCCGGTCGTGTGCCTGCATGTCTTCATGCAGGATGCGCCTGAGCTCGACGATGGCGGGCGTGGCTTCCTGCACGCTGTGACCGGACACGATCACCTTCTCCGATTCGGCGCCCGGCAGGTGCGAACTCCAGTAGGGCACCAGTCCGTCGCTGGTCTGCTCCAGCGGTCCATCGGCTTTGGCGCGCGCGATGATGGAGTGATAGCGCACGCTCGGGGACATCGGCAGATCGGCGACGGCCTTGACGAAGGGGTCATCCTTGTCGAGATTCTGGATGCTGTTCATCTGGTAGCCGTGCTTGCCGTCGTCGCGGTCGACGTGGCCGTCGTTGGCGATCGTCGCCACGTCCTCCAGCACGGTCAGTGGCAGCCGCACCAGACGGCCGATCCAGCGCCCGAGGCGGGTGCCGGCAACGTCGGTGCCGCGATGTGGGGTGGCAATGAATACCACCCGTGAAATCTCCGGCTCCGGCTTGAACGTGAGCACCGGCGCGCCGCGGGTGCGCAGCAGCTCGCGCTGTGCCGGCGTCATCTGCGCGGTTGCCAGCAGGGTCTCGACCAGATGGTCGCCGGACGAAGACACCATCAGCCGCGAGATCACTCCGCCCATGCTGTGCCCGACCAGCACCATGTCATGCGAGGCCGCGGCCTTTCCGGTGGGATCGAAGTGCTGCAGCACATCGGCCAGCATGTGGCGGATCGCATCGTGGCTCATCGCGATGGGCATGTTGGTCGGGTAGTAGAACTGCCACACCTGGAAGTCCCGGCGGATCTCATCGTCGCGCATCAGCTCGTTGGCGACGTTGACCCATGCCTCCGGGCTGCTTGCCAGGCCGTGGATCATCAACAGCACGCGGCGCTTCGGGTCGTAGGGCTGCATCATGTACAGATGCGGCGTATCGATGCCGCCCTTGCTCCCGAATAGCGAGCGCAGCGATTGCCGGCTGAAGTTGGAGCGTGCGAGCCACAGCGCGTAGCCTGCCGTGAAGTTGGCCGCCAATGGCACCTGCTGGCCATGCAGGGTGACTTCCGAAACCTGGTAGGGATCGTGGATCTCCACCTCCGGCTCGTCGTCGTGCAGCACTTCCCACAGGTTGTTGCCGGAGAACCGCAGCAGCACCGACATCGAGGGTGAAGGCATTTCGCTCCAGCTGCGCTGTACCGGCGCAGCGGCGCTGGCCGCGGCAGCAGCCGTGTCCACGTCGCTGCCGGGATCATCCATCACCGCCACCAGCTCGGCGCCGAAGCCATCCCGGCGATGCACGCTGCGCAGGGTGCCGGTGAACGAGAGCGCTGCGGCGGGAACCAGCTCCCTCGGCGTACGCTCGTCCAATGGCGAGCCGTCGTCCGATGGCGCCAGCACAAAGGTCCATCGTCCCAGCTGGAAGCGGCTGGTGTCGCTGTGCACCCGGCCGGTAGCGTAGGCCTCGAACAGCTGCACGGAGGCTTCCTGCACGGCCAGGTTGTAGTAGTCCCGCACCTGCGTCTGGCGATCCTCGAAACCCCGCTGGTTGGCGGTGCGCTCGGTGAAGAACAGATAGGCGTAGGCCTGCCGCGCAACCTGCATCCACGCATCCAGACGCGGCTGGAACCCGGCGTCCAGTTCGGTGACCACGGCCTTGGCGCGGCCTTCGGCGGAGTACTCGCGCTTGGGGGCGGGCAGGGTCAATGCGTACTGCAGCCAGAGTTCGGCCAGGGCCGAGCGCTTGTCTTCCTCGCGCACGACGATGCTGGCCTCCATTGCATCGATGCAGGGCGGACCGGGCTTGGCGCAGACACCCTCGTCCAGACCGGCCACGCGCAGGGTTTCCAGGGTGGCCGAGCTGAGCTTGCCGGTGGTGAGGATGTCACCGCGCTTGAGCGCGATGTACTGGCCGGGGGTAACCGAGGCGACCTGCACCGAGGGCCCGAACTGGCGCAGGGTGGCGCAGCCGCTCAGCGCCAGCAGCAGGGTGAAGACGAGAGCCGTGCGGCCGACGATGCCCATTCCCGTGGTTGCCATACGATCCTCCTGCGCGGTCGCGCCACTCTAGCGGGAGGTATGTCAAGGCGGAAGCGGCGTGCGCCCGTTCCTTCAGCGGCCGGTCGTCAATCGTCCAGATCGCTGTTGCGGATTGCCAGGACCACCGCAGCAGTACATGCCAGGACACCGAGCAGGAAGCCGATGGCCATGCCGTCGAACCAGTTCATGGGTTTCGTGCCGGGAATGTGGGAGATGGTGGCCTGTGGATCTGACCGGCGGGCAACGCATGGCGCAGCGGCTGTGGCGGGCCGCTGCGCCCGGGCCTCAGTTGCTGGCCTCCCTGACAGCTTCTGCGGCGTCGATGATGCCCGGACCGCAACCCCCCGGGCAGTTGGCCGCCGCGATCGGATGGGCGGTGCGGCGCAGGATGTCCTTGACCTGGCTGGTGGTCTTCGGCACCGGTGCCACCGCCTGCATCAGCGCGACGACGCCGGCCACGTGCGGTGCCGCCATCGAGGTGCCGGACATGAAGTCAAAGGCATTGTTGCCCACCGTGGACAGAACGCCCTGCGCCGGATGCTGGCGGGTCGGTGCGCAGTTGGTCGAGTTCGGCGGTGTGGCCAGGGGCAGGAACTCGCCTACCGAGGCGCGGCACGACCACGTCTCGCCACCGGGCGCGGTGATATGGATGCTTGCACCGTAGTTGGAGTAGAACGCGCGGCGCCCGCCCTGGTCGTTCGCGGCTACCGCGATCACGCCGTTGCAGTTCGCCGGTGCGAACTCGGACACATCGAGGTTGCTGTTGCCCGCCGCGACCACCACGAGGGTGCCGGTGGCCGTGATGTCGTCGATCGCATCCTGCTCGGCCGGCGAGCAGGGCCGACGGCCGCCCAGGCTGAGATTGATGACCTCGGCCGGGTTGGCATTGGCGGGAACACCCGGCACAGCGATGCCAGCGCTCCAGAGCATGCCGTCGATGATGTCATCCGAGCCGCCATTGCCCTGGTTGCCCAGCACGCGTACCGGTACAACCTTCGCGTTGTAGGCCACGCCGGCCACGCCGATCTGGTTGTTGGTTACCGCCGCGACGGTTCCCGCAACGTGGGTGCCGTGCGCGATGCCCGAGGCATCGAAGGCATCCGCATCGCGGCCATCGCCATCGTCGGAACCGCCACAACCGGGATTCAGCCCGCCCAGGATGCACTGCAGATTGCTGAACGGCCGGGTGGAGGAAATCATGTCGTAGCCTGGCAGCAGGTTCGGCTGCAGGTCGTTGTTGTCGAGATAGCCCGAATCGATCACCGCCACCACGACCCCTTGGCCAGTGGAGCGATCCCATGCCGCCGGCACGCGTGCGCCACTGACGGGATTGCTGTAGTGCCACTGTTCGGCGTAACGCGGATCGTTGGGCGTGGCGAACGCGCTCATCATGAAGTTCGGCTGCACGTATTCGACGTCCGGGTCGTCGGCGATGCGCTGCATCAGGATCTCGGCCTCCGGACGATCCAGTGCCTTGTCTGTCCTGATCACATCGGCGCCGCCACCCATGCGGCGCTGATGCGCCACCGCCGCAGCCTGCGCCGCACCCACCGAGCGCTTGCTGCGCTGCTGCGCGCCCAGCCGCTGTTTCAGCGCATCCTGGGCGGTGTCGGCAGAGACGCGTTTGCGGCTGCCATCGCGGTACTTGACGATGAAACTGCTGTACTGCTGGTTGTTGTCCATGCCCCGTGTCCACACCCGTTCGGTGGATTGGGCGAAGGCAGGGGCACTGGCCAGGACCAGGGTGATGGCACTGGCAAGGGAAACCCGAAGCGACGTACGCATGAATACAGTTCCTTTGTGAAAGGTGCGATGAGCCGGTCGTGCCCTGGGGGCTCGACTCGAGATGAAGGGGGTATGTCCGCGCGGTCTCCTTTCTGATGGCGACCTTGAACGAACGGCTTCGCAGACCGTTCTCCCCCAGTGCGGGGGTAGGAAATTTCTGAACTGATTTACCGATGTCGAGATCGACAGGCGCGGCGAGCGGTGTATACCGCAGGCAATAAAAAAGCCCGGAGATCCCCTTCTGGCGGGAATGTCCGGGCTTCTCCGGTCCTTGAAGGACCGCTCGTTGGTGGAGGTGGGCGGAATTGAACCGCCGTCCGAAGGCACTCCATCCCCAGCACTACATGCTTAGCTCGCCGTTGAATCTCGTCCCCGAACAGCACGGCGTGCAAAGCGCATCCGGGAACCAGCCTGTTGTGTTCTAGTGCCGGACTGACAGGCAGCCGTCCAGCGCGATTCCATGATAGTGACTCTACACCGCGAGCATGGACACAAGCGGTTTCGAGGCTTAGGCCTTAAGCGGCCAGAGCGTAGTTGTCGTCGTTGGCAACTAGAGTTTTGCAGCTGGATTTACGAGGAAAGCTACCCCCTCGGCATGCGCCAGGCGACTTCACAACCCCCGTCGAAACCAATGCACCCCCGGTTTCTACAGTGCTGCAAGGTACAGGGCCGATTCCGTGTCACCACGGGCAGGGCCTGCCCAACGGTTGTCATGCTACGGCAAAACAGCTGAACAGTCACCTCGCGCGGCCGGTCAATCCGCAACATGTTGTACTGCCTGTGTCATAGCGGATTGCTAACGTCTCCGGCACGGATTTGCGACACACTGGTCGTGACCATCCAGGGCAGGACAGAAACGGGAGACTGTGGGTGACCGACGCGATGCAACAGCGCAGCCTGCGCCAGCTGGTGGGCCCGGTCGGGGCCGACTATCAGCGACGGGCGTTGCCTCCCGGTTGGGTCTGGGCGCTGCTGGCGGTGCTGCTGGCGGCGACCTGGCTGACCGAACTGCCGGCCACCGCAGCGGTGGCGCTGGTCGCCAGCGCAGTGGTGGTGCATTGGCCGCAGCGTGGGCGCACCCATTGGCTGGGCTGGCGGCTGCCGGCGCTGGCGGTACTGGCGGCGTTGCTGTGGGGGCCGGACGTGCTGGCGCAGTGGTTCGAGCACGGCCTGGCGCTGACCTTGATGACATTGGCCAGCCTCAGCATCGGCGTTCACGTGTGGCAGTCGCGGCAGCTGGCGCGCCAGCTGCAGGGTGCAGCCGATGCCCTCGACGATACGCAGCTGCTGGCCCTGCTGCCGGCCGATGCAGCCCAGCTCGCCCAGCAGTGGCGGGCGGGCGATGACCGCCACGCGCCGGAACTGGCGGTGGTGATGCACCTGGCCGTGATGCACGCGGCCCTGGCGCCGCGCGCGCGCGGGCAGGGCATGCTGGCCGGTTGATGGCCCGGGCCGCCGGGCATCGCCCGGCGCCACAAGGCGGCGGGGCCTGCCTCAGGCGTCGCGGTTGCCGCGCCGCATCACCCGCTGCTTCTCGATCGCCCAGTCGCGATCCTTGGCCGCATCGCGCTTGTCGTGGTTCTGCTTGCCCTTGGCCAGCGCGATCTCCAGCTTGATCTTGTTCTTGCTCCAGTACATCGCGGTCGGCACGATCGTATAGCCATCACGCTCGACCTTGCCGATCAGCTTGTCGATCTCGTTCCGGTGCAGCAGCAGCTTGCGCTCGCGCCGATCCTCGGCCACCACGTGGGTGGAGGCCTGGATCAACGGAGTGATCTGTGCGCCGATCAGGTAGATCTCGCCACGCTTCACGTAAGCGTAGGCGTCGATGATGTTGCCGCGCCCCGCCCGGATCGACTTGACCTCCCAGCCCTGCAGGGCGAGCCCGGCCTCGAAGCGCTCTTCGATGTGGTACTCGTGGCGGGCACGCTTGTTCAGCGCGATGGTTTTGTTGGCCGTCGCGCTCTTTGCTTTATCCTTGCCGCTGTTCTTGCTCATTTCCGTATTGTCTCCGATTCGGGCCCGCCCGGTCGATTGCCGAAACGTCCCGTATACATGCCTACTATCCGCCGCAGCGCCCTGGTCGAACATTCGGCCGCGCGCATGTTCGACCTGGTCAACGACGTCCAGGCTTATCCGCGCCGCTTCCGCTGGTGCTCCGATGCCCGCATCCTGGAGCAGGGCGAGGACCGGCTGGTGGCGCGTCTGGACCTGGGCCTGGGTTCGTTCAGTACCTGGTTCCAGACCGAGAACACCCTGCAGCGCCCGCACAGCATCGACATGCAGCTGCGCGACGGTCCCTTCAAGCAGCTTCATGGCCGTTGGGAATTCCACGCGCTGGCCGAAGACGCCTGCAAGGTGACGCTGACCCTGGAATTCGAACCCAGCTCACGGCTGCTGGGCCCGGCGCTGGCGATCGGCTTCCAGGGTCTGGCCGATCGCATGGTCAACGATTTCGTCCGGGTTGCCGACGAGGACTGAGCGATGATCGAGGTCGAGGTGGTGCTTGCCTGGCCGCAGCGGGTGCTGTCACGCCGGTTGCAGCTGGAAGAGGGCGCCACGGTTGCCGATGCGATCGCCGCTGCCGCTCTTGAGGGCAGTGCCGGCTGCCCGGCTGCCGCCGTGCATGGTGTGCTGGCCCGCCCGCAGCAGGCACTGCTGGATGGGGACCGGGTCGAACTGCTGCGCCCACTGCAGGCCGATCCCAAGGACAACCGCCGGCGTCGCGCGCTCGGCGGTTGAGGGCCAGGGCCCGTCCGTCGGAACGGGCTGGCGGCCTCAGCGGCCCTTCTTCTTCTTGTCCTTCGGCAGGTTGCGGCCGAACTGGCGGACTGTCTGCTGGGCCAGCGCCTTGTCGTTGGCCGGGAAATAGTCACCCTCCCAGCGCGTCACGGCGTCGTTCTCGAAATACACGGTGAAGTTCTTCACTTCCGTGCGGCCGAGACGGTCGACCCGCTGGCTGGAGGTGTAGTCCCAGCGCTGGGCATGGAACGGGTCCGGCACGGAGGGCGTGCCCAGCAGCGCGTTCACCTGCTGCTTGCTTTGCCCGACCTGCAGCTTGGCCACGGCATCTTCCCGGATCAGGTTGCCCTGATAGATGGGTTGCTTGTAGATGATGCCGCACCCGGTGGTGGACAGGGCGACGGCGGCGACCAACAGGAGATTGCGCATCGGGACTGGCGGTTGGGGAAATCGAACCGATGATACACTCCCGGCGTGCCACCGCGACCCAATCCGAGGCAGCTGGCGCTAAATCGCCAATGAACGGAGACCTATGGAAACCCACGACCTGCGTAAAGTCGGCCTGAAGGTAACCCATCCACGGATGCGGATCCTGGCGCTGCTCGAGCAGCGCACTGCCCAGCACCACATGACCGCCGAAGACATCTACCGCCAGCTGCTGGAGCATGGTGACGAGATCGGCCTGGCCACGGTGTACCGGGTACTGACCCAGTTCGAGGCTGCCGGCCTCGTGCTCAAGCACAATTTCGAAGGCGGCCAGGCCGTCTATGAACTGGACCGCGGCGGCCATCACGATCACATGGTCGATGTGGACAGCGGCAAGATCATCGAGTTCGAAAGTACCGAGATCGAGGAACTGCAGCGCAAGATCGCGGCCGATCACGGCTATGAGCTGGAAGAACATTCGCTGGTGCTGTACGTGCGCAAGAAGCGCAGATAGGCACCCCCTGCGTGCCGGTTGCGACGAGACCCCGGGCTGGCCCCGGGGTTTTTCGTCAGCGCGGCGGAGTGACCGCCGGGTGCGATGGCGGCATCAGCCTCCGCAGATCCACGGCCTCGGCCATGGCCCGGTTGCCGGCATCGCCCGGATGCAGATGGTCGCCTGAATCGTAGGCGGCGGCCATCCGTGAGGGATCGGCGGGGTCGCGCAGCACTGCATCCAGGTCGATCACCGCATCGAATGGGCTGTCCTGCCGCAGCCAGGCATTGAGCTGCTGGCGCAGTGCGTCCTTGTCCGGCTGGTAGTAGTCGTCCAGCGGGGTGCCGGGCAGGGCACCGGCGAACGGCGGCAGGGTTGCGCCGACAATGCGCAGTCCATGGCGATGGGCCTGTCCGGCCAGGCTGCGATAGCCGGCCTGCAGTTCGGCGAGCCCGGGCCGGTCCTGGCCGCGCGCGAACGCTGTGCCCGGCCAGCTGATGTCGTTGATGCCGATCAGCACGATCACACTGGCGACACCGGGCTGGTCGAGGACATCGCGCGGGAAGCGGGCCAGGGCGGATTCCCCCATGCCGTCGCGCAGCAGGCGTCCGCCGGAGATGCCGGCGTTGACCACTGCGATTCCCTGCGGTGCCAGCCGTGCGGCGAGATGGTCGGTCCAGCGCTGGTCCTGGTCGAGGCTGGCCGTTGCGCCATCGGTGATCGAATCGCCGATCACCACCACGCTGCGCGCGCGGGCTGCGGTTTCGACGTCGATGCCGGACAGCAGCAGGCGGGCCGTGGTGCTGCGGGCCCCGTCCAGGTCCGCAGCCAGGCTCTGGTCACCCGGCGCGATCCAACTGGTCTGCCGGCCCTCCCAGTGGAACGTCCGCAGCGGCGTGGGCTGTGGCAGATGGATGCTGACCTGCAGCGACTGCAGGTTGCGCGTGGGCAGTGGCAGCGCGTCGCTGAGCCGGTCCTGGCCAGGCGCGATCAGCACGCCGGGCTGGCCATCGAAGGTCAGCGCCTGCGGCACCTCGCCCGGATGTGCCGCCAGGGTGGCCCGGCCCACCCGCAGTGGCTGTGTCCCGTAGGCGTTGCTCAAGCGGACACGCAGGCGCGAGCCGCCCAGGCTGATGCGGACGGTCTGGCGGAAGGTCTGGTCGGCCAGCTCTGCGGGGATCAGCGTCGGAAACAGGAAGTCTGCCTGCCAAACCGGTTGTGGACTGGCTTGCCAGCTGGCCACCCAGTGCCGGGGAGGGGCGGCCGTGGCGCTGGCTGCTGCGGACAGGGTGAGCAGGGCAGCGGTGGTCAACGTGCTCAGGCGGTTCATCGGAAGGGTCCGTCGGAAGGAGGGGCCATGGTGTCCCTGCCGCTTTCTGTGAACTAGACTGCGCCTGGATAATCATCTGTGAACTGGATTCATCACCATGGCGCGACCCGACATCAATCGCTCCGGCGAGCTGGAAGTGTTCGTGAGGGTGATCGAAACCGGCGGATTCTCCGCGGCGGCCCGCAGCCTGGACATGACGCCCTCGGCCGTCAGCAAGCTGGTGGCGCGGCTGGAGCAGCGGCTGGGCACGCGCCTGCTGCAGCGATCCACCCGCCAGCTGCAGCTGACCCCGGAGGGCTGCGCCTTCTACGAGCGCGGGCTGCGCGTGCTTGCTGACCTGGAAGAGGCCGAGCGCTGTGCGAGCGCGCATGCCGAACCGCGCGGGCGGCTGCGGGTGAATGCCAACGTGCCCTTCGGCCAGCATTTCCTGCTGCCATTGCTGCCCATGTTCCTGCAGCAGCACCCGCAGGTGGGGGTGGACCTGACCCTGACCGATGAAGTGATCGATCTGCTCGAGCAGCGCACCGATGTGGCCGTGCGGGCCGGTCCGCTGAAGAGTTCCAGCCTGGTGGCACGACGGTTGGGGGCGACGCGGATGATGATCGTGGCCTCACCCGGCTATGCGCAGCGACACGGTCTGCCTGGCAACGTCGACGACCTGCAGACGCACAACCGGCTGGACATCGGCCATGCGCGGGCGATGCAGGGGTGGCCGCTGCTGCAGGGCGGCCAGGTGCTGCGCGTGCCCACCAGCGGCAATGCGCGCGCCAGCAACGGCGATGCCCTGCGGCAGCTGGTGCTGGGAGGGCTCGGGCTGGCCCGGCTGGCCGCGTTCCAGGTCAGGGACGACATAGCGGCCGGGCGGCTGCTGCCGGTGCTGGAAGAGGCCAATCCCGGCGATCTGGAAGAGGTGCACGCGGTATTCCTGGGGCAGGGTGGCTATCTGCCGCTGCGGGTGCGTGCGTTCCTGGATTTCCTGGTGGAAACGGTGGATCTGGCGCGGCCGCTGGGGTGAACCTGCGGTGGGACGGACCGGGCGTCGCTCGACGCCGCCGGCGTCAGACCTGCAGCAGCTTGCGGGCGGCCGCGCGCGCTTCCTTGCTCACTTCGACGCCACCGAGCATGCGTGCCAGTTCTTCCTCGCGTGCCTTGAGGTCCAGCTTCTCCACCGCACTCTGGGTCATGCCTTCCACCGGTGCCTTGCTGACCCGGTAGTGGGCATGGCCCTTGGACGCGACCTGCGGCAGGTGGGTCACGCACAGCACCTGGCGCTTCTCGCCAAGGGCGCGCAGTTTCTGGCCGACGATGTCGGCCACCGCGCCACCGATGCCCGAGTCGACTTCGTCGAACACCATGGTCGGCACAGCGTCCAGGTCGAGCGCGGCCACTTCGATTGCCAGCGAGATGCGCGACAGTTCGCCACCCGAGGCCACCTTGCGCAGGGCGCGTGGTGGTTGACCGGCGTTGGCCGCGACCAGGAACTCCACGCGTTCGGCGCCCTGCGGGTCGGGCTTGCCGCCGTCCAGGGGTTCCAGCTCGATCAGGAACTGGCCACCGCCCATGCCCAGCTCGGCAATGATGCCGGTGGTGGTGGTCGACAGCGCGGCCGCAGCACTGCGCCGGCTTGCGCTCAGTGCTTCGGCCTGCACCCGCCAGGCGGCCGCGGCCTTGTCGATCTCGCCGGCCAGGCGCTGCAGCCGCTCGTCGGCGCCGCGCAGCTGCTCCACTTCGGCATGCATGCGCTCGCGCTGCGCGCCCAGTTCGTCCATCGGCACGCGATGCTTGCGGGCAAGGTCGTGCAGGCGGCCGAGACGGCGCTCGTTCTCCTCGAACTGTTCGGGGTCGGCATCCAGGTCGTCGTGCACGCGGTCGAGCAGGGACAGGGCTTCGTGCAGCTGGATCGACGCGTTTTCGATCAGGCTGTCCACCTCGCCCAGGCGCGGGTCGTGTTCGATCAGCCGGGCCAGTTCGTGCCGCACCTGCTGCAGCTGATCCAGCGCCGAGCTGCCCTCGTCGCCGTTGAGCTGGTTGCTGGCGGCCTGGCAGGCGGTCAGCAGCGCGCTGGCATGGGCCTGGCGCCGATGGCTGGCGCCCAGCGCGAGGATCGATTCGGGCTCCAGATCCTCACGGTCCAGTTCGCGCAGCTGATGCTCGAGGAAACCGATACGGTCACTGACGTCGCCCTGTTGCGACAGCGCCAGGGATTCATCGACCAGTGCCTGCCAGGCGGCTGCGGCGCGGCGGACCTGACGGCGCTCTTCCTCGTTGCCGGCATAGGCATCAAGCAGGGCCAGCTGGGAAGGACGCGCCAGCAGGGCCTGCTGTTCATGCTGGCCGTGGATTTCCACCAGCAGCGCGGCCAGTTCGCCCAGCTGGGCGAGGGTGACCGGGCGGCCGTTGATCCAGGCCCGCGAACCGCCGTCAGCGCGGATCACGCGGCGCAGCTGGCACTGGTCCTCATCGTCCAGCTCGTTGTCGGCCAGCCACTGGCGTGCGGCCTGCAGATGCTCCAGCGCGAACTCGGCCGACAGCTCGGCGCGGGCGGCACCGTGGCGGACCACGCCGCTGTCGGCGCGCAGGCCGGACAGGAAGCCCAGCGCGTCGACCATCAGCGACTTGCCGGCGCCGGTCTCGCCTGAAACCACGGTCATGCCAGGCCCGAATTCAAGTTCGGTAGCGCGGACGACGGCGAAATCCTTGATCGATAGGTGTCTGAGCATGGGTCTGGGGGTATCTGAGCCGCGCAACGCTAGCACGCGCACGCGGGCGGTCCAATGGCTTGCCAAGGTGATCCGGCGCCATTATCTAGTCTCCGTGTCTCACAGGTTGATTCCATGCACGGTTCCGCCGACCAACTCGCCCCGCGCGCGCGCCATCTGCTGCGCACGCTGATCGCGCGCCACATCCAGGATGGTGAGCCCGTGGGCTCGCAGACGCTGGCGCGCGTGGCCGGGCTGGAAGTCAGCCCGGCCACCATCCGCAACATCCTCGGCGACCTGGAGGACCTGGGCCTGCTGGCGTCGCCGCATACCTCCGCCGGGCGGATCCCGACCGCGCATGGCTACCGGGTGTTTGTCGACAGCCTGCTGCAGATGCAGCCGCCGGGCGAGGGCGAGCTGGCCCGCTTGCGCCAGGAACTGGCCGGTGGCGGCAGCACCCAGGCCCTGCTCGGCAGTGCCTCCGAGCTGCTGTCGGCGATGAGCCACTTCGTCGGCGTGGTCAGCGCGCCGCGGCGCGAGCAGTTCGCCTTCCGCCAGATCGATTTCGTGGCGCTGGACGGCCGCCGGGTGCTGGCGATCCTGGTGTTCGCCGACAACGAGGTCCAGAACCGGGTGATCGAAACCCGCCAGGACTTCGCGCCGGGCCAGCTGGAGCAGGTCGCCAATTACCTCAACGCCCATTTCGCCGGGCTGCCGCTGGCGGAGATCCGGGCGCGCCTGCTGCTGGAGCTGCGCGATGCCCGCTCCGAGCTGGAGCAGCTGCTGGCGCACAGCATCGAACTGGCCGAGCAGGCCCTGCAGCCCGCGGCCGACGACATGCTGGTGGCGGGCCAGACGCGCCTGATGGGGGTCCAGGACCTGTCCGACCTGGAGCGCCTGCGTGAACTGTTCGAGTTGTTTTCCAGCAAGCGCGAGATCCTGCAGCTGCTGGAGCGGACCATCCAGGCCCCGGGCGTGCGCATCTTCATCGGCGAAGAGACCGGGATGATGCCGCTGCAGGGCGTTTCGCTGGTGACCGCCCCGTATGCGGCCAACGGGCAGGTGCTGGGCGTGCTGGGGGTGATCGGGCCGAAGCGGATGGCCTACGACCGCATGATCCCGCTGGTACAGGCCACCGCCGACGTGCTGGGGGCGGCCTTTTCACCGACCGGACGCGGATCCGGTGCCGCGGACGCTTGAAACGCAGCATCCCGCCCACACTAGGGTGGGTGGAGGCGGGGAGTGACCGCCAGGGACCCAGACATGAACCACGAACATCCAGATTTCGAATCCCAGCAGAGCGCCGCCGACGCGGCCGCCGCAGCAGGCGTCAATGACGAAGTGGAGCGCCTGCGCGCGGAAGTCGAGCAGGTCAGGGCCGATGCGCTGCGTGAGCGCGCCGACCTGGAGAACCAGCGCAAGCGCGTGGCCCGCGACATCGAGCAGGCCCGCAAGTTCGCCAACGAGAAGCTGCTGGGCGAACTGCTGCCCGTGTTCGACAGCCTGGATGCCGGCCTGAAGGCCGCCGGCGACGACCCGCACCCGCTGCGCGAGGGCCTGGAGCTGACCTACAAGCAGCTGCTGAAGGTCGCCGCCGACAACGGCCTGGTCCTGATTGACCCGACCGGCCAGCCGTTCAACCCGGAGCACCACCAGGCGATCAGCCAGGTGCCGGCCCCGGACGCCGCCCCGGGCAGCGTGGTGACCGTGTTCCAGAAGGGCTATCTGCTCAACGAGCGCCTGCTGCGGCCGGCGCTGGTGGTGGTGGCCGCCGACTGAGCGGTCGATCCGGGAGCGGCCGCCGGGCATGGCCCGGCGCTACCCCCGGATCGTCATCGCCGGGCCATGCCCGGCGAACCTTGAACGGCTGAACACAGCGTTCGGGAGATGGCTTGAATGTTCCACGAGCCTCCCCCACATCCCATTCATCCACCGGCCGAGCGGCCGGACTGACATCCACACAGCATTTCTCAGGAGTCTCCCCCATGGGCAAGATCATTGGTATCGACCTCGGCACCACCAACTCGTGCGTGGCGATCATGGACGGCGGCAAGGCCCGCGTCATCGAGAATTCGGAAGGCGATCGCACCACCCCGTCGATCGTCGCCTACACCAAGGACGGCGAAGTCCTGGTCGGTGCCTCGGCCAAGCGCCAGGCGGTGACCAACCCGAAGAACACCTTCTACGCGGTGAAGCGCCTGATCGGCCGCAAGTTCACCGACGCCGAGGTGCAGAAGGACATCGCCCACGTCCCGTACAGCATCCTCGCCCATGACAATGGTGATGCGTGGGTGGCGACCAGCGACGCCAAGAAGATGGCGCCTCAGGAAATCTCGGCCAAGGTACTGGAGAAGATGAAGAAGACCGCCGAGGACTTCCTCGGTGAGAAGGTCACCGAAGCGGTCATCACCGTGCCGGCCTACTTCAACGACAGCCAGCGCCAGGCCACCAAGGATGCTGGCCGCATCGCGGGCCTGGACGTCAAGCGCATCATCAACGAGCCGACCGCGGCCGCGCTGGCCTATGGCCTGGACAAGGGCGACAACAAGGATCGCAAGATCGTTGTGTACGACCTGGGCGGCGGTACCTTCGACGTCTCGGTGATCGAGATCGCCAACGTCGACGGCGAGAAGCAGTTCGAAGTGCTGGCCACCAACGGCGACACCTTCCTGGGCGGCGAAGACTTCGACAACCGCGTCATCGAGTACCTGGTGGAAGAGTTCAACAAGGACCAGGGCATCGACCTGCGCAAGGATCCGCTGGCCCTGCAGCGCCTGAAGGACGCTGCCGAGCGTGCCAAGATCGAGCTGTCCAGCGCCCAGCAGACCGAAGTGAACCTGCCGTACGTCACCGCTGACGCGTCGGGTCCGAAGCACCTGAACATCAAGCTGACCCGCGCCAAGCTGGAAGCGCTGGTGGAAGACCTGATCAAGAAGTCGATCGAGCCGTGCCGCGTCGCCCTGAACGATGCCGGCCTGCGTTCGAGCGACATCAGCGAAGTGATCCTGGTCGGCGGCCAGACCCGCATGCCGAAGGTGCAGCAGGCGGTGACCGAGTTCTTCGGCAAGGAGCCGCGCAAGGACGTCAACCCGGACGAAGCCGTGGCACTGGGTGCGGCGATCCAGGGTGGCGTGCTGGGCGGCGACGTCAAGGACGTGCTGCTGCTGGACGTGACCCCGCTGTCGCTGGGCATCGAAACCATGGGCGGCGTGTTCACCAAGATCATCGAGAAGAACACCACCATCCCGACCAAGGCCTCGCAGGTGTTCTCCACCGCCGAGGACAACCAGTCGGCCGTGACCGTGCACGTGCTGCAGGGTGAGCGCGAACAGGCCCGCTTCAACAAGTCGCTGGCCAAGTTCGACCTGTCCGGCATCGAGCCGGCGCCGCGTGGCCTGCCGCAGGTGGAAGTGTCCTTCGACATCGACGCCAACGGCATCCTGCATGTGTCGGCCAAGGACAAGAAGACCAACAAGGAACAGAAGGTCGAGATCAAGGCCGGCTCGGGCCTGTCCGAGGAAGAGATCGCGCGCATGGTCGCCGACGCGGAAGCCAACCGCGAAGAAGACAAGAAGTTCCAGGAGCTGGTGCAGGCCCGCAACCAGGCCGATGCCCTGATCCACGGCACCCGCAGCGCCATCACCGAGCACGGCAGCAAGGTCGGCGGCGATGTCATCGGCAAGGTTGAAGCGGCTCTGGCCGATCTTGAAACCGCGATGAAGGGCGACGACAAGGCACAGATCGAAGCCAAGTCGAAGGTGCTGGAGGAAGCCGGCCAGTCGCTGTTCGCCGCAGCGTCGGCAGAGCAGGGCGGTGCCCCGGGCGCCGATGCCGGCAATGCGGGCAAGGGCAACGACGACGTGGTGGACGCCGAGTTCACCGAAGTCAAGGACGACAAGAAGTCCTGATCCGGACCGACGCGGGACGCTGCCTGGCAGCGTCCCGTTGTCGCATCAGGGTCCTGACCGCCTCCGGCGCGTCGGGGCGCCCGACGCAAGAGCGGACCTGGTTCCGCTCTTCCGCTTTGACGAATCCCGACATTCCGGAAGCCGATTCACGATATGAGCAAGCGCGATTACTACGAAGTGCTGGGCGTGGCCCGCACCGCCAACGAAGAAGAGCTGAAGAAGGCTTACCGCCGCTGCGCGATGAAGTTCCATCCGGACCGAAATCCGGGTGATGCGGCTGCCGAAGCCTCCTTCAAGGAGTGCAAGGAAGCCTACGAGGTCCTGTCCGACGGCAACAAGCGCCGGATGTATGACAGCCACGGCCATGCCGCGTTCGAGCACGGCATGGGCGGGGGCGGTCCGGGTGGTCCGGACATGAACGATATCTTCGGCGACATCTTCGGCAACATCTTCGGTGGTGCCGGCGGCGGTCCGCGCCAGGCACGCCGCGGTGCCGACATCGGTTACGTGATGGAGCTGGACCTGGAAGAAGCGGTGCGTGGCGTCGAGCGCCGCATCGAGATCCCGACCCTGGCCGAATGCGGCGATTGCGATGGCAGCGGCTCGGAAGATGGCAAGGTGGAGACCTGCAACGTCTGCCACGGCCGCGGCCAGGTGCGCATCCAGCGCGGCATCTTCGCCATGCAGCAGGCCTGCCACAACTGCGGCGGCCGCGGCCAGATCATTGCCAAGCCCTGCAAGACCTGCCACGGCAATGGCCGTGTCGAGGAAGACAAGGTGCTGTCGGTGAAGGTGCCGGCGGGCGTCGACACCGGCGATCGCATCCGCCTGGCTGGCGAGGGCGAAGCGGGGCCGGCCGGCACGCCGCCGGGCGACCTGTACGTGGAAGTGCGCGTGCGCGAGCACCCCATCTTCCAGCGCGATGGCGACGATCTGCATTGTGAAGTGCCGATCCGCATCTCGCAGGCGGCGCTCGGCGATACCGTGCGCGTGGCGACGCTGGGTGGCGAAGCGGAGATCCGCATTCCGGCAGAGACCCAGACCGGGAAACTGTTCCGCCTGCGCGGCAAGGGCGTGCGTTCGGTGCGCAGCCGCAGCGAGGGCGATCTGTATTGCCGCGTGGTGGTCGAGACGCCGGTCAACCTGACCAACGACCAGCGCAGGCTGCTGGAGCAGTTCGAGGCCACCTTCGTCGGTGAGGAAGCGCGCAAGCACTCGCCGAAGTCCGCCACCTTCATGGACGGCGTGAAGGGCTTCTGGGACCGGATGACGTCCTGAATTTTCAACGCAAGCGTTGAACGGTAGCGCCGGGCCATGCCCGGCGTTTCTGTGCATGGGGTCAGCGGAAGAACGCCGCCGGGGTCTGCCCCAGCTGGCGCTTGAACATGCTGGTGAACGCGCTGGGGCTGTCGTAGCCCATCGCCAGTGCGACATCGATGACCTTCTCGCCGGTCGCCAGCCGTTCCATTGCCGCCAGCAGCCGCGCCTGCTGCCGCCACTGGCCGAAGGTCATGCCCAGTTCGTTGGCGAAGTGGCGCTGGATGGTTTTTACATCCACTTCCAGTGACTGCGCCCAGTCCTGCAGCGTCGCATCGTCGCCGGGATGCTTCTGCAGGTGCTGGCAGATCCGCTGCAGGCGCGGATCGGTAGGCGCGGGCAGGTGCAGCGGCAATACGTCCATGCGATGCAGCTCGTCCAGCAGAAGGCGCACCACGCGGCCATCGCGGCTGTCTTCGATGTGCTCGCCCTTGATCAGGGTGGCTGCCTGCAGCAGTTCGCGCAGCAGCGGTGCCACCTGTACCGCGAACGGTTCGGCCGGCAGTTGCGGGGCGAATGACGGGTCGATGTACAGGCTGCGCATGTGCACGGCGGCAATGCAGTCCACCGCATGCACCATGCCGGCCGGCATCCAGATCGCACGGGTGGAGGGCACGACCCAGCGACCGACTTCCGAGCGCACCACCATCAGCCCGGAGATGGCATAGACCAGCTGGTGGCGCTGGTGCTTGTGGCCTGCGATATGGGTGCCGGCCGGGTACTGGGTAACCCGGTAGGTGACCGGGCGATGCAGCGGCACATCGCGCCACGGCGCAGCCGGATCGACGTCACCGCCAATGTCCTTTTTGCGATAGGCCATGACCCGAACGCGGCAGAAGGGAGGGGAAGGCAACCGTAGCATGCGGAACCGCCCTCAAATCTGACTGCGTCCATGTCGACTCTGGCTTCCCCTGCAACGACCTCCCGCCCGGTGGCGCCCGGCGTACTGGCCGCCATCTCCACCTCGCATGTCGTCAACGACATGATGCAGTCGCTGATCCTGGCGATCTATCCGGTCATCAAGGGCGGCTTCAATCTCAGCTACACCCAGATCGGACTGATCACGCTGACCTACCAGCTCACCGCGTCGATCTTCCAACCGCTGGTGGGGATGCATACCGACCGCCATCCAGCGCCGTACTCGTTGCCGATCGGCATGGCCTCGACGCTGTGCGGGATGCTGCTGCTCGGCTTCGCGCCGAACTATGCGATGGTCCTGATGGCCGCCGCGCTGGTCGGCATCGGATCGGCGATCTTCCACCCGGAAGCGTCGCGCATCGCACGGCTGGCGTCCGGCGGGCGCCATGGCTTCGCACAGTCGGTGTTCCAGGTCGGCGGCAACTTCGGTACCGCGCTGGGGCCGCTGATTGCCGCCGCCGTGATCGTGCCGTACGGCCAGCATGCGGCCTCATGGTTTGCCGGTGCTGCGCTGGTCGGCATCGCCCTGCTGACCTATGTGAGCCGCTGGTATGCGCTGCACCTGGGCGCACCCCGCCCGGCCGGCGTGGCGGCGGTGGCGTCGCGGCATCCTCCGCGCACCGTGGCCAAGGTGCTGGCGATCCTGCTGGTGCTGATCTTCAGCAAGTACTTCTACATGGCCAGCATCGGCAGCTACTTCACCTTCTACCTGATCCACCATTTCGGCATTCCGGTGGCGCAGGCGCAGCTGCACCTGTTCGCGTTCCTGGTGGCTTCGGCGGCGGGTGGCTTCCTGGGCGGTCCGCTGGGCGATCGCATCGGCCGCAAGCCGATCATCTGGACCTCGATCCTGGGCGTGGCGCCGTTCGCACTGGCGTTGCCGCATGCGGATCTGCTGTGGACCACGGTGCTGGCGGTGCTGATCGGTTTCGTGTTGTCGTCTGCCTTCTCTGCCATCGTGGTCTATGCGCAGGAGATGATGCCGCACCGGATCGGCATGGTGTCGGGCCTGTTCTTCGGTTTTGCGTTCGGCATGGGCGGCCTGGGCGCGGCGGTGCTGGGCCTGCTGGCGGACAGGACCAGCATCGAATACGTCTATCACCTGACGGCGTTCCTGCCGCTGCTCGGCATCGTGGCGGCATGGCTGCCGCCGTCGCGGCCTGCTGCTCACTGAGGGAGGGTGGGTTTGCAGGGCTTGCAGCCCTGCACCTGCAGAGGCAACGGCAACAACCGAAGCGCGCTATCCGTGGATTGGCGGGGTGGGTCCGGTTGGCGGGGGACGCTGCAAGTACGTCCATGTAAGCTCGGTCGCCGCATCCATGCGGCTCACGCCCCCGCAACCGGACCCACCCCGCCTTCGGTGGTTTTCCGCGATCTGTCGGAACAGCACTCTGCTCTGGTAGGTGTCGACCTTGGTCGACACGGTAGATCCACGCCATGCGTGGATGAATTCATTCGATATCTGACAGATGTGTCGACCAAGGTCGACACCTACCAACAGCGGCGCGGAACAACAGCCGCAGTTACCAACAGCCGCGTGAACCTGTCGAAGGTGGGGCGGTGTGGGTGGTCAGGACCGTTGGCGCCATGGATGGCGCCATCGAGCCCCCATGGATGGGTTTACGGCGTGTCCTGACCACCCACACCGCCCCGCCACCCCACGGAATGCCGCTTTGGCTTTGGCTTCGGCCGTTGCCGTTGCATTGAGCAGGTGCAGGGCTGCAAGCCCTGCCGAAAACCCCCTTGGGCGTAGAATGCGGATATGAGCGAATCCCTTGATACCCATCTGGTCCACGGTCGCCGCCAGCGGCCGGATGGGCCGTCGCCGGTCGATGTCATTTCGGTCCAGTCGCAGCTTGTCTACGGCCATGCCGGCAACAGCGCCGCCATGCCGCCGATGCGCGCGCTCGGCGTGCGCGTAGCTGAAATTCCGACCGTGCTGCTCAGCAACGCGCCGTTCTACGACACCACCCGCGGTCGCGTGCTGCCCGCCGACTGGTTCGCCGATCTGTTGCTGGGCACCCACGAGCGCGGCCTGCCGCAGCGGGCCAGGATGCTGGTCTCCGGCTACTTCGGCAGCACCGCCAATGGTGCGGCGTTCGCCGACTGGCTCGATCAGGTCCTGCCCGCGTGCCCGCAGCTGCGCTACTGCCTGGATCCGGTGATCGGCGATACCCATACCGGCCCCTATGTGGAGCCGGGTCTGGAGGCGATCTTCGCCGAACGGCTGCTGCCGCATGCGTGGCTGGTCACCCCGAATGCATTCGAGCTGGCCCGTCTGACCGGCATGCCGGCACTGGCCGAGGCCGACGCCATCGCCGCCGCGCGTACGCTGCTGGCGCGTGGTCCGCACTGGGTGATCGCGCACAGCGTGGGTGGCACGCCGGGCGAGCTGGTGACGCTGGCGGTGGGACGCGACGAGACCTGGCGTTGGACCTCGCCGCTGCTGCCGGTGGACGTGGCCGGGACCGGCGACGTACTGATGTCGCTGGTGGTGTCGTTCCTGCTGCGGGGAGAGTCGATGCAGCAGGCGATCTCGCGTGCCATCGCGGGTACCCATGCCGCCCTTGAGGCCACGCTGGCCAATGGTTTCGAGGAGTTCGACGTGATTGCCGCGGCGCCCGCCGCACTGGCCGAAGGCACGCGCTTCCGCGCTGAACGCGTGGCATGACGGCAGTGCAGCACTTTGCGCCGCGCACGATCGGCATCGTCGGCAGTGCCGGCGCCTACGGGCGCTGGCTGGGCCGCTTCTTCGAGCAGCAGATGCGACTGCAGGTGATCGGCCACGATCCGGCCGATGCTGCTTCGCATACACCGGAGCAGTTGCTGGCCGAGGCCGATGTACTGGTGTTCTCTGCACCGATCCGGCATACGCCGGAACTGATCGCCGAATACGTGCGCTGCTCGGCGGGTCGTGAACGCGGGCGCCTGTGGCTCGATGTCACCTCGGTCAAGGACGCGCCGGTACAGGCGATGCTTGCCTCACAGGCCGAAGTGGTCGGCCTGCACCCGATGACCGCGCCGCCGAAGGCCCCCACGTTGAAGGGCAGGGTGATGGTGGTCTGCGAAGCGCGACTGCAGCACTGGCAGCCCTGGCTGGATGCGCTGTGCGTGGCGCTGCAGGCCGAGTGCGTGCGCGCCACGCCACAGCACCATGACCAGATGATGGCGCTGGTGCAGGCGATGGTGCATGCCACGCATCTGGCCCAGGCCGGCGTGCTGCGGGAGTATCAGCCGCAACTGGGGACACTGGAAGCGATGCTTCCCTATCGCTCGGCGTCGTTCGAACTGGATACCGCGATCATCTCGCGCATCCTCTCGCTGAATCCGGCGATCTATGAGGACATCCAGTTCGGCAATCCGCATGTCGCGCCGATGCTGGAACGCCTGGTCGGCCAGCTGCGCGTGCTGCAGGCCCAGGTCGATCAAGGCGACGACATGGCGCGCGGTGCATTCCGTGAGCAGATGCTGGTGGCGAACCGGGCCGCCTTCGGCGCGCCTGCACTGGCCTCGGGAAACTATACCTTCGAGCGGGTGGGCTACCTGCTGGCCGATCTGACCGAGCGCAACGCCGTGTCGGTCCACCTGCCGGAAGATCGCCCGGGCTCACTGCGTGAACTGCTGAACATCTTCGAGCAGCACGGCATCAGCCTGGCTTCTATCCATTCCTCGCGCACGCCGGGCGGGGAAGTGCATTTCCGCATCGGCTTCGTCGCCGGCAGTGATCCACGTGCCCTGGCCGACGCAGCGGCCGCCGTGGATGCCAGCGGAATCGGACGGGTACTGGCGTAGTGCATTCATCCACAGGGGATGTGGATGAATTCTGCGCAAACATGTGGATAACACTGCTCATGCCTTGCCAGCACAAGCTGTCAAGATCTGTGGCGAAAAACTGACCAGGGCGCTGCCGGTGGGGCCGGGCTACGCCCGGCGGCCCTGCGATGACCCACGCGACGCTAGATGGTCAGCCGCAGTTCGCCGCCACTGGTGCTGAACTCGCGGCCATTGCGCACCAGATGACGCCCGTCGTCGAGCTCGTAGCGCGGGGTGGCTTCGGAATGATGCCCGCTACCATTGGCCTCGGGCTTGAACTCGATGATGATATGGCTCTCGCCATTGCTGTCGACTGCGGGAAACTGACGGAACGACATCGTCCACCTCCTTCAGCGGATGCTGCTTCTGCACGGCCAGCTTGGCGCCAGAGGTGTTAGCCGACCGTCATCAATCGATGAACTGCAGCCGCGCCAGCTCCGCGTACAGACCCCCTTCAGCCAACAACTGTGCGTGCGTGCCTTCGGCGACGATGCGCCCCTGGTCCATGACCACGATGCGGTCGGCCTTGAGCACGGTTGCCAGACGGTGGGCGATGACCAGCGTGGTGCGGCCCGCCATCAGGCGCTCCAGCGCCTGCTGTACACCGTACTCGCTCTGCGCGTCGAGCGCGCTGGTGGCTTCGTCCAGCAGCAGGATCGGCGCATCCTTCAGCAGCGCGCGGGCGATCGCCACGCGCTGCTGCTGCCCGCCGGACAGGCGCGCGCCGCGCTCGCCCAGCTCACTGTCATAACCCTGCGGCAACGCACGCAGGAAGCCATCGGCCTCAGCGGCACGCGCCGCTTCCTCGACTTCGGCATCGCTGGCCTGCAGGCGGCCGTAGCGGATGTTGTCGCGGGCGCTGGCGGCGAACAGCGTCGGTTGCTGCGGCACCAGGGCCAGCTGGGCGCGCAGGTCGGCGGGATCGACCTCGCGCACATCGATGCCGTCCACGCAGATGCGGCCGTTGGCCGGGTCATGGAACCGCAGCAGCATCGACAGCACCGTGCTCTTGCCGGCACCCGAGGGACCGACCAGGGCCACGGTCTCGCCGGGGCGCACATGCAGGCTGAAGTGGTCGAGCGCGGCCTGGTCCGGTCGCTGCGGGTAGTGGAACACCACGTCATCGAACTGGATCTCGCCTTGCAGCGGCTGCGGCAGCGCGCGTGGATGCGCGGGCGCGCGGATCTCGACATCCTCCTGCAGCAGTTCGCCGATCCGGCCCATGCCGCCGGCAGCGCGCTGGAGCTCGTTCCAGACTTCGGCCAGAGCGCCCACCGAACCACCGCCGATCAGCGCATACAGCACGAACTGGCCCAGGGTGCCGGCACTGAGGCGGCCCTCGATGACATCGTGGGCGCCCAGCCACAGCACGCCGACAATGGCACCGAAGATCAGCAGGATGGCGCTGGCGGTGACCAGCGACTGTGCGCCGATGCGCCGGCGTGCGGCCCGGATCGCATCGCCCAGCGCCAGGTCGAAGCGGCCGCGCTCGTAAGGCTCGCGCGCATGTGCCTGCACCGTGCGGACGGCACCGAGGGTCTCGCTGGCCAGGCTGTTGGCGTCGGCGATGCGGTCCTGGCTGCTGCGCGCGACGGTGCGCAGCTTGCGTGCGCCGATGATGATGGGCAGTACCGCCAGCGGGATGCCGAGCAGCGACCACGCCGCCAGGCGCGGACTGGTCACGAACAGCATGGCCAGGCTGCCGACCACCGTCACGCTGCTGCGCAATGCGACTGACATGGTCGAGCCCACCACGCTGCGCAGCAGCTCGCTGTCGGCGGTCAGGCGCGAGACCAGTTCGCCGCTGCGGCTGCGGTCATGGAAACCGGCACCCAACTGGATCAGGTGCCCGTACAGACGGCTGCGCAGGTCGGCCACTACCTTCTCGCCGAGCAGCGACACGAAGTAGAAGCGTGCGGAGGTGGCGATCGCCAGCACTACCGCCACCAGCATCAGCAGGGCAAACGCCCGGTTGATCTGGCCGCCGCTGCTGAAGCCGTGGTCGATCATCTGCTTGACGGCCGGAGGCAGGCTGAGGGTGGCGGCCGAGGAGACGGCCAGCGCCAGCAGCCAGGCGGCGAACAGGCCACTGTGCCGGCGCACGAACGGCCACAGCGTTCGCAGGCTGCCGAGGCGGCGCAATGGCGGGGTCGCGGCGGCCGCGTCGTCCTTGTCAGTCATCCTGGTCGTCATCTCGGATACGGATACGGTCACGGGTGGCGTCTCGCAGGCGGATTTTCAATGCGTCGGCCTGGTCGGCGGGTAATTCGATCCGCAGGCGCACGCCTTCAGCGTCGAACTGTTCATCCTGCTTCTCGGCGAAGAACGCGGGCAGGGCCGCATGCAGGGTACCCAGGTCCTCGAAGCCGGCCAGCAGCTGCAGCCGTGCCATCGCCACCAGTGGCAGCCGCGGTGCCGTGCGCAGACACTCGGCGGCGGTACCGCCGTAGGCGCGGACCAGACCGCCGGCGCCGAGCTTGATACCCCCGTACCAGCGGATCACCACCACCATGACCCGGTCGAAGCCCTGGCCATCGATGGCGGCCAGGATCGGCCGGCCGGCAGTCCCCGCCGGCTCGCCATCATCGCTGGAGCGATACTCCTGTCCATGCCGGTAGGCCCAGCAGTTGTGCGTGGCGTCGGCCACCATCACCCGCTGCAGGAACGACATCGCCGCCGCCGCGCCATCGATGGGCGCGGCATGGGCGATGAAGCGGCTGTGCTTGACTTCCAGCGTGTGGCTGACGGGCTGGGCGAGGGTATCGGGCATTCCCTTCATTCTACGGGGTTGCCGCCCCCATGCTTCAGTCGTCCAGCAGAGGACGCAGGTCGCGTGGCAGCCGCGACTCCGGATACTGCTGCACGTAGCGCTCGAGGCTGGCACGGGCGATGTCGCGCTGGCCTTCGTCGCGACGTTCGCGGATCTTCTGCAGCCACTGCCGGCGGGGCAGCTGGGCGTCGGCGGCCACTTCGGCCTGCACGGCCGTAGCGCTGAGCGCGGCATCGCTGCCGCGACGCATCACGCCTGGTGCACTGCGGAGCGGTGCGGCCCGCTTGAGCGTCGTGGTGTCACCGCGCTGTCCCGCGCTGGCCGGGGCGGCCTCCATCGCGCCGGACAGGGGGGCATCGGCGTCGCGCGCTTCCAGCGACGGCGGCGCAGGCGCCGCAGCAGGCAGCGGTGCCGAATAGGCCACAGCGGCCGGAGGTTCCGCAGCCGGCGGCGGAGCTGCGGTGTCGGCGGCGGCGCGCTCGGTGGCCTGAGCCGCCGCTTTCGCTCGTGCCGCCACCGTCGGTGCCGGTGTCTGCGGTGCGGAGGATCGGGCCGGCGCGGCGGGCCTGGGTGCCGCGACCGGCGCCGGTGGTGCCGGTGGTGCCGGCGGCGCACTTGCGATGGCCGGCTCGGCAGGGGAAGGCCGGGTAGGGCCCTCGGCAGGCTGCGCGGCCACTTCGGCAGCGACCTCGTCGGCGACGCGCGGCGCAGTGATCTGTGCATCGTGCGCCGGGACCGCGGGCGGTTCCGGGCGCAGCTGCCAGGCGATTCCGATGGCGAATACCATCGATGCAGCAACGCCGAACACCGCAGGCCAGTGCCGGCGCGGCCGCCGTGCACGCACGCTGCCCGCACCGGGCGCGTCGGCCGGTGGCGCCTGCACCGCCGCACGGGCGGCCGCCAGGATCGTGGCATCCAGCGCCGCCGGAGGCGCCTGTTCGACACGACGGCCGAGCAGGCGCGCCAGCTCGCGCTCTTCAGGCGTCAGGGGTTCGTCTCGGTTCATGCGTTCAGTCCCGCACGCAGCTTGTCCATCGCATAGCGCAGCCGCGATTTCACGGTTTCCCGGCCTACGCCGGTGATCTGGCCGATCTCCTCCAGGCTCAGTTCCTGATCCAGCCGCAGCTGCAGCACTTCGCGCTGCTCCAGCGGCAGTTCTTCCATCGCGCGCTGGACGCGGCGACGTTGCTCGAATTCTGAAAGCTCTGCTTCCGGGGTCTGCCCATCTTCCAGCGCGGCCAGACGCAGCTCGGCATCGGCCGGCGCCGCCGGGCGGTGGCGTGCGGCGCGCCAGTGATCGTTGAGCTTGTTGTGCGCGATGCGGAACAGCCAGGTGCTGAAGGCGGCATCCGGCTGCCAGCCGGACCGTGCGCTGATGACCCGTTGCCAGACGTCCTGGAAGATCTCCTCGGCCAGGGCGGTATCGCGCAGCTGGCGCAGCAGGAAGCCGAACAGGCGCTTGCGATGGCGCGCATACAGGCTCTCGAACGCGTGCAGGTCGCCGCCGGCCCAGGCGAGCATCAAGGCTTCATCGGTTGGCAGGGCGCTGGCTTCCACGCGGTACAGGTTAAGGCCTGCCGACGATGGCGCATAGCGGGGTGCGGGGGCGGACAGGGCGAGGTTCATGGCTCGGAACGGGGTGCGGACGCCAGGAATAACGAACGGGCGCACGATTCGGGGTTGCCGGGCTTCCATTGCCCCCCCGGTGGCGCGCTATGCTCGGCGGCTCAGGGGAGGCGACGCACAGACGGCGCCAAGAGATTGTCATTTGTCCACGCACGCTGAACCTGCGCAAACGCCATCACACGAGGCCGTGCTGAGTACGGAACTCGTGCGCGCGCTGCATGCGCTGCTGCCGGAATCGGCGGTGGTCCGGGTCGGCTGGGACGATCCCCAGCTGGGGCGCGGTGACGCCATCTGGCCGATACCCCCGGTCGCGGCCGACAGCGGGGCACCGGCTGCCGGCGATGGCCGCCACGGTTGGGATCATGATGGTGCCCGCCTGTACCTGGTGGTGGAAGGCGCGGCGCCTTCGTCCGCATGGTGGGGTCTGGCGCGGCAGGCCATGGAACTGGCCCTGCAGCGGGGCCGCCAGGCGGGACAGATCAAAGCGCTGGAAGAGGCCGAGCGGCTGCAGCAGGCGCTGTTCCAGATTGCCGATCTTGCCGGCGCCGACCTGGAGATGGGGCAGATGCTGCGCCGCGTGCACGACGTGCTGGGCACGCTGATGTACGCGGAAAACTGTTACATCGTCGAATACGATGACCTGCACGACCAGATCAGGTTCCTGTACTTCGCCGACCAGGTGGATGATTTCGTCGCCGATCCGGCGCAGAGCTTCGACGCCAGTGGAATGCCGCGCAGCCTGACGGTGGCGTTGCTGCACCATGGCAGGCCCCTGAGCGGACCTTCGCGGGAACTGTTGGCCCGCGAGGTCGGGCAGGAGCATGACCCGCTTCGCGGCCCCGAAAGCCTGGACTGGCTGGGTGTGCCGATGCTGCGCGATGGCCGGGTGTGCGGTGCCATCGTGGTGCAGAGCTACGAGCAGGCAGACCGCTATGGCGAGGCCGAGCGTGCACTGCTGGGTTTCGTTGCCCAGCACGTACAGACCGCGATGGACCGGCGCCAGGCCCAGGTGCGGCTCGAGCAGCAGGTGGAACTGCGCACGCAGGAACTGCAACGCGCCAACCACAGCCTGCAGGACGAAGTGGCAGAGCGTCGTCGTGCCGAGCAGCTGCAGATCGCGCTGTACGACATTGCAGAGATGGCGATGTCCGCCGAGAGCCTGGAGCAGTTCTACGGCCAGGTGCATGGCGTGGTCGGCCGACTGCTCGACGCGCGCAATTTCTACATCGCGCTGGTCAACGAGGCGGGTGATGGACTGGATTTCGTCTACTCGGTGGATGAACGCCACGCCAGCCGCGCCTCCCGTGCGTTCAGTCGTGGCCTGACCGAATACGTGGTGCGCAACCGCCAGCCGCTGTTGGCGTCCCGCGCGCAGATCGACTCGCTGCGCGCCAGTGGCGAGGTGCGCGAGTCCGGCGCGCGCTCGCTGTGCTGGCTGGGCGTGCCGCTGCTGCGGGATGACGAAGTGGTTGGCGCGATCGTGGTGCAGAGCTACAGCGAGCAGCGTGCCTTCAGCATCCACGACCAGCGCTTGCTGACCTTCGTCGCGCAGAACATCGGCACTGGACTGGCCCGCCAGCGCGACCAGCAGCGCCTGCGTTCGGCGCATGCCGAGCTGGAGAAGCGCGTGGACGAACGCACGCGCGAACTGGCAGAGGTCAATGAAAAGCTGTTGGGCCAGATCGGCGAGCGCCTGCGTGCCGAGCAGCGGCTGACCCACCAGGCCATGCACGACGCGCTGACCGGGTTGCCCAACCGCCTGCACCTGCTGGACCGGCTGCAGGATGCGCTGGTACTGGCCAGGCAGGAGGACGGTCCGGTGTTCGCGGTGCTGTTCCTGGATCTGGACCGTTTCAAGCTGGTCAACGACAGCATCGGCCACGCGGCCGGCGATCACATGCTGGTGGAAGTGGCCAAGCGCATCGTGTCGATGGCGGGCCCCGACGACGTGGTGGCGCGCCTGGGCGGTGATGAGTTCGCGGTGCTGCTGCAGTGCCCGCTGGGCCTGGCGCAGGCCCTGGATTTCGGTCAGCGCCTGCTGTTGGCATTGCAGGAGTCGATGTGGATCGCCGGGCGCGAGCTGTTCCCGTCCGGCAGCCTCGGCATCGCACTGTGGAATCCGCGTTACCGGACCGGAGAAGAGCTGCTGCGCGATGCCGACGCCGCCATGTACCGGGCCAAGGCGCAGGGCCATGATCGCTGTGCGATCTTCGACGAGGACATGCGCGAGCAGGCCATGCGCAGCCTCGATCTGGAAGCCGATCTGCGGCGGGCGATCAACAACCGGGATTTCGTGCCGTTCTACCAGCCGATCGTGCGCCTGTCCGACGGGGAAGTGGTGGGACACGAAGCGCTGCTGCGCTGGCAGCACGAACGGCGTGGCCTGCTGTTGCCGGGCGCGTTCCTGGAGCTGGGAGAGGAGAGCGGGTTGATCGAACAGGTCGACTGGCTGATCTACGAACAGGTCATCGCCGGCCTGGCCGCGGGCGGGCAGGGCTATGTGTCGGTGAACGTGTCGCCGCGGCATTTCCGTTCGGCCGGTTTCAGTGCGCGCCTGTTCGGCCTGCTCGACGCCTGCGGGGCCGATCCGCGCCGGTTGCGCCTGGAGATCACCGAGGTCGCGCTGCTGGATGACGGCCCGCACACGCTGCATATCCTGCAGGGACTGCGCGAGCGCGGCATCCAGGTGCAGCTGGACGACTTCGGCACCGGCTTCTCGGCGTTGTCGTACCTGCACCGCTTCCCGATCAGCACGCTGAAGATCGACCAGAGCTTCATTGCCGGCCTGCATGGACCGGAAGTGCAGAGCACCCGCGCGCTGGTACAGGGCGTGCTGTCGCTGGCGCGCACGCTGGGCATCGAAACCATCGGCGAAGGCATCGAAACCGAAGCCCAGCGGCAGACACTGCGCGAACTGGGCTGCGATTACGGCCAGGGCTACCTGCTGGGGCGACCGGCTCCCTGGGCCGACGTGGCGCCCTGAGACGCCACGCGGCGGACGATCAACGCAGGGCGGCGCGGCGCTTCTCGTCGATCCACTTGGAGGCCTGTGCCGGCTGGTAGTTCTTCATCCACTCCAGCATCTGCTCGATGTCCGAGCCGTACCACAGGTCCTGGCGCTGGTCCGGGTGCAGGAAGCGCTCATCCACCATGCGATCGATCATGCCGATCAGCGGTGCATAGAAGCCGTCCACGTCCAGGAATGCACAGGGCTTGTTGCCGATGCCCAGCTGGCGCCAGGTCAGCATCTCGAAGATCTCCTCCATGGTGCCGAAGCCGCCGGGCAGGGCGACGAAGCCGTCGGCCAGGTCGAACATGCGCGACTTGCGTTCGTGCATCGAGCCGACGATCTCCAGCTCGGTCAGGCCACGATGGGCCACTTCCCAGTCGGCCAGCTGGCGGGGAATCACGCCGGTGACCTCGCCGCCGGCCGCGAGCACGGCATTGGCCACGGTTCCCATCAGGCCGACGTTGCCGCCGCCATACACCAGGCGCAGGCCGTCGCGGGCGATGCGGTCGCCCAGTGCAATGGCGCGTTCGGTATAGGCCGGCTTGCTGCCAGCGTTGGAACCACAGTACACACAGATCGATTTCATGGATCTTCCTGTCTCTTGGCCGGAAACGAAAACGCCCCGTCGCCGACCGCAGGGCGGTCAGGGACGGGGTGTCCAAGGATTATGAGGCCTTGAGAGGCCTTCTGTAGAGCCGAGCCATGCTCGGCTGCTCTTCGTTCAGATCGCGGCAATGCCCTAGCCGAGCATGGGCTATGCCGGTCGTCCTGACCGGCACCCTTCGGGCCGTCGCCAGCGACGTTGGCAGCGGCTCCTGCCGCTGCCTTCGGCTCTACAAAAAGCGGGGGCTTACGCCGCCGCAGCCTGCTCGCGTCGCGGGCCTTCACGCAGGGCGCGGCCGACCATGCCCACCAGCAGATCCAGCTCTTCGCTGTCCATGCCGAAGTGGGGCGTGAAGCGCAGCGAGTTCTCGCCGCCATGGATCACATTGATGCCATGCCGGCGCAGCCATTCTTCGGTGGAACCACTGCCGTAGCACTTGAACTGCGGCGCCAGCTCGCACGAGAACAGCAGGCCGGTACCCTGCACCTTGGTGATCAACCCGCCAAGCTCGCCCTTGAGCTGTTCCAGCTTGCGCACGGCTTCGGCGCCGCGCTCGGCGATGTTGGCGCGCACCTGCGGGGTCAGCTGTGCCAGCGTCGCGCAGGCCACGTCCAGCGCACGCGGGTTGCTGGTCATGGTGTTGCCGTAGATGCCCTTGCGGTACAGCTGTGCGGCATGCTCGGTCACCGCCAGCACCGACAGCGGGTACTGGGCCGCGTTCAGGGCCTTCGAGTAGGTTTCCATGTCCGGCGGATCCAGGCCTTCGAAGCCCGGGTAGTCAACCACCGACAGCACGCCGTGCGCGCGCAGGCCGGCCTGGATCGAATCGAGCAGCAGCAGGCTGCCGTGCGCGCGGGTCAATTCGCGGGCCAGGGCATAGAACGACGGCGGTACCGAGCGGCCCGGATCGCCTTCGCCCATGACCGGCTCCAGGAACACCGCCTCGATGAACCACTTGTTGCGGGCGGCGTCCTCGAACACCGCGCGCAGGCCGGCTTCGTCGTACGGCGCCACGGTGATCACCGAATCCTCGCCACGGTAGCTGGCCAGATGCTGCATGTAGCTCTTGCGGCTGGAATCGGAGTACAGCGCCGGCCGGTCGGTGCGGCCATGGAAGCTGCCCTTGACCACCACGCGCTTGATCGCGGCGCCGGCGTGGCGCGCACCCGGGTCGGTCTGCAGCTTGGCGTTGACGTCGGCGATGCGTGCGGCCAGCCCGACCGCTTCCGAGCCGGAGTTCAGGCACATGAAACGGGCGAACGGGCAGCCGCCACGACGGTGGCCGATCTCGGCGCGAAGGGCGGTGATGAAGCGCTGCTGTGACAGGCTGGGGGTCATGATGTTGGCCATCACCTGCGGTCGGGCCATCGCCTCCAGCACCGTGTCGGGGGTATGACCGAAGCCGAGCATGCCGTAGCCGCCAGCGTCATACAGCACCGCCCCCTTGAGGGTGACCACCCACGGGCCGCGCGCGGCCAGCGCCACATAGGGCGTAACGGCGTCGTCGGCGTAGAAATTGACGAACCCGTCCTGCATGGCATCGATCTGCGCCTGTTCGTCCTGCGCCAGCAACGGCCCCAGTTCGCCCTGCACACGGGCGAACTCCGCGGCGGCGGCCTCGACCGCGGCCACCAGCTGCGGATGGCGGACGGACAGGGTGGTCAGGGTGGCGTCGTCCAGGCCGGTGGTGAGGCGGGTGCCGGGCTGGCTGCGCAGGGGGGCGAGGCGTTCGATGAAGCTCATTGCAGATCTCCTGAAACAATGGGGCGCACGGGCCATCAAAAAGCAAAACGCGCGTCATCACGCGCGCTGGGCGGCCTCGTGCAGCGGACTTCCATCTCGATGCTAGCACTTGTTTTTTTGCGCGATAACCCCGCAGAAACCTGTTGCATAGCAGCATTTTGCGCGACGTTCGCCGCGGACCACGCCGGCTCGCAGACGCTGGCCGTACAATGCGCGCCATTGTCGACCTGTTGCCGCCCACTGCCTTGAAGAAGTCCGATTTCCACTACGACCTGCCGGCTGAACTGATCGCGCAGGCGCCGCTGGCTGAACGTTCCGCCAGCCGCCTGCTGCTGGTGCCTCCGGCCCCTGCCGCCTTCACCGACCTGCAGGTGCGTGATCTGCCCTCGCTGCTGCAGCCGGGCGACCTGCTGGTATTCAACGATACGCGCGTGATCCCGGCGCGCCTGTTCGGTCAGAAGGCCAGCGGTGGGCGGGTCGAGATCCTGATCGAGCGCCTGCTCGGCGGCCAGCAGGCGCGTGCCCAGGTCGGCGCCAGCAAGTCGCCCAAGGCCGGCAGCCGCGTCGCGCTCGATGCCGGTGGCGAAGCCGAAGTGCTGGGCCGCGACGGCGAGTTCTATGTGCTGCAGTTCCATGTGCCCGAGTCACTGGAGCAGTGGCTGCTGCACGCCGGACGCCTGCCGCTGCCCCCCTACATCCAGCGCGAGCCGGGCGTGGACGACCGCGAGCGCTACCAGACCGTGTTCGCGCGGGAGGTGGGAGCGGTGGCGGCACCGACCGCCGGCCTGCATTTCGATGAACCGCTGTTGGCCGCGCTGAAGGACAAGGGCGTGGAGTTCGGCCACGTCACCCTGCACGTGGGGGCAGGCACCTTCCAGCCGGTGCGAGCCGATGACCTGAAGGACCACGTGATGCACCGCGAGTGGCTGAACGTGGGCGCCGAGCTGGTGCAGCAGGTGCGTCGGACCCGCGCTGCGGGCGGGCGCGTGATCGGTGTCGGCACCACCGTGGTGCGCGCGCTGGAAAGTGCGATGCGTGACGGCGAGCTGTTGCCGTTCGCCGGCGAGACGCAGATCTTCATCACCCCGGGCTATCGGATCCGCAGCGTTGACGCGATGGTGACCAATTTCCATCTGCCGGAAAGCACCCTGTTGATGATGATTTCGGCCTTTGCCGGCAAGGAGCGGGTGTTCGAGGCCTATCAGCACGCGATCCAGCAGCGCTATCGCTTCTTCAGTTACGGCGACGCGATGCTGCTGTTCCCGCAGGCAGGGTAGGGCGCGCCGGGAGGGCAGGGACCCTTGTGGGTGCGCACCTTGGTGCGCACGCCTTCTTGGGAGACAATAGGCAACTATTTGCCTGAACGACCGCTCCATGTCCCGACTGCAGTTCCAGCTCAAGACCCGCGACGGCCGTGCCCGTCGCGGCCGCCTGACCTTCCCGCGCGGCACGGTGGAAACGCCGGCTTTCATGCCCGTGGGAACCTATGGCTCGGTCAAGGGCATCCTGCCGGACCAGGTGCGCGCGCTGGGTGCCGAGATCATCCTTGGCAACACCTTCCATCTGTACCTGCGTCCGGGCCTGGACATCATCGCCGACCACGGCGGACTGCATGGCTTCTGCCGCTGGGACGGCCCGATCCTGACCGATTCCGGCGGTTTCCAGGTGTTCTCGCTGGCCCACCGCCGCAAGATCACCGAACAGGGCGTGACCTTCGCTTCGCCGACCGACGGGGCCCGGGTGTTCCTCGGCCCGGAAGAGAGCATGAAGATCCAGAAGGTGCTCGATTCGGACGTGGTGATGATCTTCGACGAGTGCACCCCGTACCCGGCCACCGAGGACGTCGCCCGCCGGTCGATGGAGCTGAGCCTGCGCTGGGCCCAGCGCAGCCGCAACGCGCATGACGAGCTCGGCAACGATGCGGCCCTGTTCGGGATCGTCCAGGGTGGGGTGCATACCGACCTGCGCAGCCGCTCGGCCGAGGCCCTGCAGGCGATCGGCTTCGATGGCTATGCCATCGGTGGCCTGGCCGTGGGCGAGCCGGAGCATGAGCGCAACGCCATGCTCGACCACCTGGATCCGGAGCTGCCGGGCGACCGCCCGCGCTACCTGATGGGCGTGGGCCGGCCGGAAGACCTGGTCGAGGGTGTCGCACGCGGCGTGGACATGTTCGACTGCGTGATGCCGACCCGCAACGCGCGCAACGGGCATTACTTCACCTCGTTCGGTACCGTCCGCATCCGCAATTCGCAGTATGCGCGGGACATGGACCCGATCGAACCGGGCTGCGGCTGCGTGGCCTGTACCGGCGGCTACACCCGCTCGTACCTGCGCCACCTGGACCGCTGCAACGAGATGCTGGCGCCGATGCTGGGCACCCTGCACAACCTGTTCTACTACGAGAAGCTGATGGCCGACATCCGGGCGGCGATCGAGGCGGGAACCTTCCAGGCCTTCCGCGAGTCCTTCTATGCGGCACGCGGAGCGGTTCCGCCGCCGCTGTAACCCGGCGCCCCCCTGTCGAACGGCCCGGGGACGAACGTCCGGGGCCATGGCATACTTCAAGGCTGACCCAGATCCGCGGTCGACACCCCGCGCCCGTGAAAGGGCCGGAGCGCCGCCCAACCAAAGGACCAAAGATGAACCTGCTTGCCTTCCTGATTCCCGCCGCCCACGCCCAGGCCGCCGGTGGCCAACCGCAGGGCATGGGCCTGACCACGCTGCTGTTCCCGATCATCCTGATCGCCATCATGTACTTCCTGATGATCCGCCCGCAGATGAAGCGGCAGAAGGAGCACAAGGCCATGCTGGAGAAGATCAAGCGTGGCGACGAAGTGCTGACCAACGGTGGCATCGCCGGCGTGGTCACCGACATCGGCGACAACTTCGTCACCCTGGAAGTGGCCGAGAACGTGCGCATCCGCGTGCAGAAGGGCGCTGTCGGCAACGTGCTGCCGGCCGGTACCCTGAAGTCGGCCCAGTAAGCCACTCCCTTTCCGATGCACAACCGCGGCGCCGGGGATGGCGCCGCGCGGGACCCAAGCAATGCTCGAATTTCCACGCTGGAAGTACGTCGTCATCCTGATCGTACTTGCGCTCAGTACGCTGTATGCGCTGCCCAACATCTACCAGAAGGACGCGGCCGTCCAGATCACCGCCAACCGTGGCGGACAGGTCGACGACGCCCTCCGCGACCGCGTGGTGGCTGACCTGAAGAAGGCCGGCATCGCCAGCCTCGGCGCCGAGAAGGAAGGCGAGAGCCTGATCGTCCGCCTGCCGGACCTCAAGACCCAGGCCGCGGCAAGCGACCTGCTGCGCGACAGCGTGGGTGAGAACTACACGGTCGCGCTGAACCTGGCATCCACCGTTCCGGACTGGCTGGCCAATCTTGGCGGTCGCCCGATGACGCTCGGCCTGGACCTGCAGGGCGGCGTGCACTTCGTGCTGCAGGTGGACCAGAAGGCTGCGCTGGACAAGCGCCTGGATGCCTATACCGAAGACGTGCGCAGCACCCTGCGCGACGCACGCATTCCGTACCAGTCGGTCGAGCGTCGCGCCGACAACAGCATCGTGGCCAACCTGAGCCCGTCCGCCGGTGACGACGCCGCGCAGCGCGCCCGCACGGCCCTGCTCAAGGCGCAGCCGACCCTCGGTTACGACGTCAGCGGCAGCCGCATCACGGTGACCGTGCCGGAGGCCGAGATCTCGCAGATCGCCAACGGCGCCATCGAGCAGAACATCAATACCCTGCGCAACCGCGTGAACCAGCTGGGCGTGGCCGAGCCGATCATCCAGCGCCAGGGCGCCGACCGCGTCGTGGTGCAGCTGCCCGGCGTGCAGGACACGGCCGAAGCCAAGCGCATGATCGGTGCGACCGCCACCCTGGAATACCGTGCGGTGGTCGAGGGCAACGCCCAGGACGCCATCAACGCCGGCCGCATCCCGCCGGAAGCCAAGGTCTACCAGCAGCGTGACGGCCGCGGCCCGATCCTGCTGAACAAGCGCGTGATCGTCACCGGCGACCAGATGGTGGCTGCGCAGGCGGTGACCGACGCCAACAGCGGTGCCCCGGCGGTCAGCGTGACGCTGAACAACGTCGGTGGCCAGCGCATGTTCGACTTCACCAGCGCCAACGTGAACAAGCCGATGGCGGTGGTGTACACCGAACGCGTGCCGACCGTGACCGTGGTCGACGGCCAGGAAGTGCGCGGCTTCAAGGTCAACGAGGAAGTAATCTCGGTGGCCAACATCAATGGCGTGTTCGGCAAGAACTTCCAGACCACCGGCCTGCAGAAGAAGGAAGCCGAAGACCTGGCCAAGCTGCTGAAGTCCGGCTCGCTGGCCGCGCCGATGGACTTCGTCGAAGAGCGCGTGGTCGGCCCGAGCCTGGGTGCCGAGAACGTCAAGAACGGCATGCGCGCCGTGGTCTTCGCCTTCCTGTTCACCCTGGTGTTCTTCAGCATCTACTACCGCATGTTCGGCATCATCACGTCGGTGGCGATGCTGTTCAACCTGCTGATCGTGGTGGCGGTGATGTCGTTGTTCGGCGCGACCATGACCCTGCCGGGCTTCGCCGGCCTGGCGCTGTCGGTCGGCCTGTCGGTCGACGCCAACGTGCTGATCAACGAGCGTATCCGTGAAGAGCTGCGGGCCGGTGTTCCGGGCAAGACCGCGATCGTGACCGGTTACGAGCGCGCTTCCGGCACCATCCTCGACGCCAACCTGACCGGCCTGATCGTCGGCGTGGCACTGTTCGCATTCGGTACCGGTCCGCTGAAGGGCTTCGCGCTGACCATGATCATCGGTATTTTCGCCTCCATGTTCACCGCGATCACCGTGTCGCGTGCGCTGGCGACGCTGATCTACGGCCGCCGCAAGAAGCTCCAGAACGTGGCCATCTGACGGGACGACACGCACATGAAACTGTTTCCGCTGCACATCCTCCCGAACGACACCAAGATCGATTTCATGCGGTGGCGCCATGTCGCCATGGTCGTCACGATCATCGTGTTCCTGGCATCGATCGCCATCATCGGCTTCAAGGGCTTCAACTATGCCCTGGACTTCACCGGTGGCACCCTGATCGAGGCCCGCTTCGAGCGCCCGGTGGACGTCGAGCAGGTCCGCACCAAGCTCGAGCAGAGCGGCTTCGACGGCGCCCAGGTGCAGAGCGTCGGTGGCAGTACCGACCTGCTGATCCGCCTGGCGCCGCACGGTGAGCATGCCCCGGGTACCGGCGATTCCGCCGCCGAGGACAAGGCCACCGCGGCGGCCGTGGTCAAGGCGCTGTCCTCGGCCGACAACCAGGCGACGGTGCTGCGCAATGAGTTCGTCGGCCCGCAGATCGGCAAGGATCTGGCGATGAACGGCCTGTACGCCACCATCTTCATGCTGGCCGGCTTCCTGATCTACATCGCCGTCCGCTTTGAATGGAAGTTCGCGGTCACCGCCAGCATCGTGGCCATGTTCGACCTGATCGTGACGGTGGCTTACGTGTCCCTGCTGGGCCGCGAGTTCGACCTGACGGTGCTGGCCGGCCTGCTGTCGGTGATGGGCTTTGCGATCAACGACATCATCGTGGTGTTCGACCGCGTCCGCGAGAACTTCCGCAGCCTGCGCGTGGAGCCGATGGAAGTGCTGAACCGTTCGATCAACCAGACGCTGTCGCGTACGGTGATCACCGCGGTGATGTTCTTCCTGTCCGCACTGGCCCTGTACCTGTACGGTGGCAGCTCGATGGAAGGCCTGGCCGAAACGCACATGATCGGTGCGGTGATCGTGGTCATGTCGTCGATCCTGGTCGCGGTGCCGATGCTCACGATCGGCTTCCTGCGCGTGAGCAAGCAGGACCTGCTGCCGAAGGCCAAGGACATCGAGGCTCTGGCCCGCCGTCCGTAAGCGTTCGCGCTGCACGCAACGCACAGAGAACCCCGCGCAAGCGGGGTTTTTTGTTGGCAGGGCGTGCAGCCCTGCACCTGCCGAGGCAAAGGCAACATCAACAGCGGGCATTCTGCGGGATGGCGGGGCGGTGTCGGAGTGCGGGGACGCCGTAAACCCGTCCATGGGGGCTTGGCAGCCGCATCCATGCGGCTGACACCCCGCACTCCGACACCGCCCCACCTTCGACACGTTCACGCGGCTGTCGGTAGGTGTCGATCTTGGTCGACACATCTGTCAGATTTCGAATGAATTCAATCGTGTCGACCAAGGTCGACACCCACCAGAGCAGAATGCGGTTCCGACAGAACGCGGAAGACTGTCGAAGGCGGGGTGGGTCCGGTTGCGGGGGCGTGAGCGCCATGGATGGCGCGACCGAGCCTACATGGACGTACTTGCGGCGTCCCCCGCAACCGGACCTGCCCCGCCATCCCGCAGATAGCTCGCTTCTGACGTTGACGTTGACGTTGACGTTGACGTTGATTCGGCAGGTGCAGGGTGCAACCCTGCAAAACAAACACCACCCTACGGCAGCGTCGGTTGTGCATTCGGCTCTCGCGCACTACGATCCTGCGGTTCGCGCGCGCAGGCGCGCCCTCCGATTCCTGCTGAGCGCCCTGCGCGCCGCATCTGCCAACCCGAGGTATCCATGGTCATCAAACCGCGCGTCCGCGGCTTCATCTGCGTCACCACCCATCCGACCGGCTGCGACGCCGCCGTCAAGCAGCAGATCGATTACATCCGCGCCCGCCCGCCGATCCAGAACGGTCCCAAGCGCGTGCTGGTGATCGGCGCCTCGACCGGCTACGGCCTGGCCGCCCGCATCACTGCCGCGTTCGGCAGCGGTGCGGCGACCCTGGGCGTGTTCTTCGAGCGTCCCGGCAGCGAGACCAAGCCGGGCACGGCGGGCTGGTACAACTCGGCGGCGTTCCACCGCTATGCCGATGAGGCGGGCCTGTATGCCAAGAGCATCAATGGTGATGCGTTCTCGGATGAAGTGAAGGCGCGCACCATCGAGATGATCAAGGCCGATCTCGGCCAGGTCGACCAGGTCGTCTACAGCCTGGCTGCGCCGCGCCGCAAGCACCCAAAGACCGGTGAAGTGATCAGTTCCACGCTGAAGCCGATCGGTGAGCCGATCACGCTGCGTGGCCTGGATACCGACAAGGAAGTGATCACCGAGACCACTTTGCAGCCGGCGACGCCGGAGGAAATCGCAGGGACCGTCGCAGTGATGGGCGGTGAAGACTGGCAGATGTGGATCGACGCGCTGGCCGATGCCGGCGTGCTGGCCAATGGCTGCACCACCACCGCCTTCACCTACGTTGGCGAAGAAATCACCCAGGCCATCTACTGGAATGGCTCGATCGGCGCTGCCAAGAAGGATCTCGACACCAAGGTGCTGGGCCTGCGCGAGAAGCTGGCGAAGATCGGCGGTGATGCCCGCGTGTCGGTGCTCAAGGCCGTGGTCACCCAGGCGAGCTCGGCCATTCCGACAATGCCGCTGTACCTGTCGCTGCTGTTCAAGGTGATGAAGGAGAAGGGCACCCACGAAGGCTGCATCGAGCAGCTGGACGTGCTCTACGACATCCTCTACGGCGGCAAGGCCGACGGCGTGGCGATCGACCGCCTGCGCCACGATCTGGTCGATGGCGATGGCCACACCGTCGCGCTGGTCGATGAAGAAGGCCGCCTGCGTGCCGACTACAAGGAAATGGCGGCAGACGTGCAGGGCAAGGTGGTTGCGCTGTGGCCGCAGGTGACCAACGAGAACCTGTACGAGATCAGCGACCTGGCCGGCTACAAGGCGGACTTCCTGCGCCTGTTCGGTTTCGGCGTTGAAGGCGTCGACTACGAGGCCGACGTCGATCCGGATGTGAAGATCAACAACCTGGTCGATATGACCTGATCGAAAAGGCCGGCGAAAGCCGGCCTTTTCGCATAGGGCGTGCCGCTAGGCTCGCCGGGCATGGCCCGGCGCTACCAGGCTCGTCGTGCATGGGCCGGCGTTACCCCGGCGCCCCTTGGTAGCGCCGGGCCATGCCCGGCGATGCGGGATCACCCGAAGTCGAAACTCATCGTCGGCAGCGCCGGACCGACGAAGTCGCCCTGCACGTAGTCCACGCCTGCACTGAACAGCAGCGTCATGGAGTTGGCATCGCTGACGAACTCGGCGATGGTGCGGATACCGGCCTCCTGCGCGCGCGCCGTGATCTGGCTGATGCGGTCGATGTTCTCGCGGGTCGCCGCCAGGTCGCTGGTGAATCCACGGTCCAGCTTGAGGAACTGCGGCTGGAAGTGGGCCAGCAGTTGGAACGAATCCAGGCCGGACCCGAACTGTTCCAGGCCGATGCGGCAGCCCAGCGGGGCCACGGCGGCCAGGAACTGCTGGGCGCTGCGCAGGTGGGTGAACACCTTCGCTTCCGGCGCATGCAGCCACAGGCGCTCGCCCGGAACCCCGTGCGCTTTCAGTTCACCACGCAGGGTGGCAATCATCTGCGGGTCGTCGAACGATTCGGGGGTGACCTTCACCAGCATCTGGGTGGCGCTGCCTTCGCGCGCGCGCTGCCCCAGCACCGTGATGGCCTTGGACACCACCCAGCGGTTGATCTCGGCCAGCAGCCCGTGTTCCTCGGCGATGCCAAGGAAAGCGGTGGGACTGAGCAGTTCACCGTTGTGCTCCAGTCGCAGATAGGCTTCGTACAGCTCCAGTGGCTCGCCCTGCAGGTTCAGGACCGGCTGGTAATGCAGCTGGAAGCCGTCGCCGTCCAGGGCTTCGCGGATGCGGCCGACCCATCGCTGCACACGTTCTTCCTCGACCCGATCGACCGCGGCCGGATCGAAGATGCGACAGGTGTTGCCCAGCTCGGCGGCCGCCTGCGTGCACTCGCTGGCACGCGCCAGGACCTGGCCGATACTGGCGATCTTCTCGCCGACCTGGACACCGCCGATGCTCACGGTGACCGTGGCCGAACGCGCGCCGATGCTGAACACATGGGCGGCATATGCCTCACGGATGCGTTCGGCCAGTGCCACGGTCTGCGCATAGGGGCCGGCCTGCAGCACGGCGAAGCTGTGTTCGCCGAAGCGCGCCAGCTGTGCGTCCTCACCCACGACATCGGCCAGCAGGGAGGCCAGCGCGCCGATGAGGGTATCAGCCGAGGCCAGCCCGATGTCCGGCATCAGCCGCGCATAGTGGTCGGGCTCGACCAGCAGCAGGCCGAACTGGCCCTCGCTGCGGCCAGCCTGGGCGACCGCACTTTCGACCTGCAGCATGAAGGTCGGCCGGTTCAGCAGGCCGGTCACCTGGTCGCGCTGGCGAAGATCCTCGACCTCTCGGGCCAGTTCCGGGTCGAACTCGATCCGGCGGCGGAACACGACCTGCAGGCAGGATTCGCCCTCATAGGTGGCTGCGGTGAATTCCATCGTTGCCGGAAACGCACTGCCATCCTGGTGGCGTGCATCGAGCTGGTACTGCGGTGGTGGCGCTTCGCCGCGGCTGAGGCTCTTCAGCAGCTGCTTGAAGTCATCAACATGCTGGGCGGCCACCATGTCCAGCAGCGAGATGCCCTCGATGTCGTCGAAATGCTCGTAGCCGAACATGTCCAGATAGGCATCGTTGGCGCGGATGTGCATGCCTTCGTGCACATAGGCGATGGGTTCGCGGGAGGAGGCGATCAGCGCGTCGCAACGGCGCTCGGTCTCGCGCATCTGTGCCTCGATGCGGCGCAGCCCGCGGCGCGCCTGCAGGTCGACCCACTGGTCGCGGACCACCGCCAGCAGATGCTCCGGCCGTTGACGGAGGGCAAGGGCGCGGATGCCATGGCTGCTGGCCTGGACCAGCTCATCCTCGTCGATGCGCTCGGCCAGCAGCACCAGCGGAATGTCCTTGCCGCTGGCCGCGATGTGCTGGGCCACCAGCGGCAGCGGGATGCCCTGCGAGGGCGAGGCCAGCACCAGATCGATGGCCTGGTTGGCCAGCACCTGCGACAGCTCGGCCGAATCCTGCGGGCGCCAGGGGCGCACGGCGATGCCGCTGTTGCGCAGCGTGCTGACGATGGCTTCCGCATTCTCGCCGCTGTCGTCGACGATCAGCAGGCGGATGGTGATGTCGTTCGCGTTCTGCATGCACTGCTCCCCAATCTGCGGATCTTGATACACGATGCTCGGCGAGCCGTCCATGCGTGCAGGCATCCCGCACCCCGAACGGCGATGCGGTTCACACCACGCTGCCGGCGGCGTGGCCGCTGGCCCAGGCCCACTGGAAGTTGTAGCCGCCAAGCCAGCCGGTGACGTCCAGCACTTCGCCGACGAAATGCAGGCCCGGCACGCGCTTGGATTCCATCGTGGAGGACGAAACGTCGGCGGTGTCCACGCCGCCCAGCGTAACCTCGGCGGTGCGGTAACCTTCGGTGCCACTGGCCACCAGCGGGAACGCACCCAGCAGCTGCGCAGCCTGGCGCAGCTGGGGCTCATCCAGCTGCCGTACCGGGCGGTCCGGCAGCCAGTGTTCGCACAGGCGCTGGGCCAGGCGCTTGGGCAGGACCTCGGCCAGCACCGTGCGCAGTTCGGCGGCTGGCCGCTCCTGTTTCATCCGTCGCAGCCACTGGCCGGCATCCTGGCCGGGCAGCAGATCCAGTTCCAGTGCATCGCCGGGTTGCCAGAAGGAGGAGATCTGCAGGATCGCCGGGCCGCTGACGCCACGATGGGTGAGCAACATGGAATTCTGGAACTGCATGCCGTTGCAGCGCGCCTCGATCGGCAGGGCGACACCGCTCAGGTCGGCCAGGCGCTCCTGGTGCCTGCCGCTGAGGGTCAGCGGCACGAGTCCGGCGCGGGTCGGCAGCACGGCATGCCCGAACTGGCGTGCAATCTCGTAGCCGAAGCCGGTTGCGCCCAGGCTGGGGATGGACAGGCCACCGGTGGCGACCACCAGCGAGGCGCAGTGGAACATCCCCTGCGTGGTGTGCACACGGAAGCCATCCGCCCCGTGCTCGATGCGCTCGACGCTGCAGTGGGTACGGATGTGTACACCTGCTGCCTGGCACTCGTCCACCAGCATCTTCACGATCTGCTTGGACGAAACGTCGCAGAACAGCTGCCCCAGCTCCTTCTCGTGATAGGCGATGGCATGGCGCTCGACCATCTCGATGAAGTGCCACGGCGTATAGCGGGCCAGCGCCGATTTGCAGAAGTGCGGATTGGCCGACAGGAAGTTGGCCGGGGTGGTGCCGGTGTTGGTGAAGTTGCAGCGGCCACCGCCGGACATCAGGATTTTCTTGCCGATCTTGTTGGCGTGATCGATCACCTGCACCTGGCGGCCGCGCCGGCCGGCGGTGATCGCGGTCATCAGGCCGGCGGCACCGGCACCGATCACCACGACGTCGCAGCGCGTCGTACTCATGCCTTGGCGCGCTTGCGCCAGGTGGGGATGATGTCGAGCTGGATCTGGTCGTTGAGGATCTGCACCTCGCCGTCCTGGATCAGCACGCTGAAGCGCATGGCACGCTGGATCTGCTGGCCCCACTGCTCGACGAAGGTGCCATCGAGGTCGATCACCGACAGGTTGTCGAAGCGCGCCAGGCCCTTGCCCTGCTTGCCCCACCAGATGTCGGACGCATTGCCGCCGTAGTTGACCACCTGCACCTGGCGGCTGCGGTTGCTGGCCTTGCGGATACGGGATTCATCGGGGTGGCCGAGGTCGATCCACTGCAGGATGTCGCCGGTGTAGTCGTGCTGCCACAGGTCCGGCTCGTCATCCGTACTCAGGCCCCGGCCGAATTCCAGGCGGTCGTCGGCGTTGAGGGCGAAGGTGAGCAGGCGCACCATCAGGCGCTCGTCGGTTTCCGACGGATGCTGGGCCAGGGTCAGGTTGTGGGTCGCGTAGTAGCCGCGATCCATGTCGCTGATCTGCAACTCGGCCTTGCGGATGGTGGCGGTGAGGGCCATGGGGGATCCGTCGACTAAAGAGGACAATGATAGAGGTTTGCTGCAGGGGTGTCCGTGGCCGGGGTGTCTGCCGCGCGTCAACGGTGGCACGCTTGCGGTTCCTGTTGCCGCCGGAGCGGACGCGATGACCCTGCCCAGCCGGCTGCAGCTGCCACCCGGCCATTGGCCGACCCTGCTGGACGGCCTGTGCGCACGCTTTCCGCGCATCGACCGCAGCCAGTGGCAGGACCGGTTCGCGCGCGGACGGGTACAGGATGCGCAGGGCAGGGCGCTGGCGGCGGACCAGCCGTGGCAGGTGGGGCTGGAAATCCTGTATTTCCGCGAGGTCAGCCACGAGCCGCGCATTCCGTTCAACGAGACGATCCTCTACCAGGACGAGCATCTGCTGGTGGTCGACAAGCCGCACTTCCTGCCGGTGACCCCGGCGGGTGCCCATGTCCGCGAAACCCTGCTGGCGCGGCTGGTGGCGCGGACCGGCAACGCGCAGCTGGCACCGCTGCACCGCCTGGACCGGCTCACCGCCGGGCTGGTCCTGTTCTCGCTGCGACCGGAGTCGCGCGATGCCTACCAGCGCCTGTTCCGCGAGCGCCGTATCGACAAGACCTACGAAGCGCTGGCCCCGGCGCTGCCGGCGCTGGACTTCCCGTTCGAGCGCCACAGTCGCATCGGCCCGGCACAACCGTTCTTCCGCATGGGCGAAATGGAGGGCGAGCCGAATGCGAGTACCCGCATCGAGGTGATCGACGCGACAGGTCCGGTCTGGCGCTACCGCCTGCAGCCGAGAACCGGTCGCAAGCACCAGCTGCGCGTGCACATGGCGGCGCTGGGCGCGCCCATCATCGGAGACGACCTGTATCCGCAGCTGCGTCCGGCCGCGAGCGGGGCGCAGGCGCCGCTGCAACTGCTGGCGCGGGCGTTGTCCTTCGACGATCCCCTGAATGGGGAACGGCGGGTGTTCAGCAGCCAGCGTCAGCTGGGCCCGGAGCTGGGCCCAGCGGTGGCGTGAGCCGGGCCCCGCCTCATCGCGCCACGCGGATGCGGGCCAGCCAGCGGTCCAGCGCGCTGCCGAACGCCTGGCGGTCGCGCGCATGCAGGGGAGGCGGGCCCCCGGTCTGGACGCCGGCGCCGCGCAGCTCTTCCATGAAATTGCGTACCGACAGGCGCTGGGCGATGGTGTCGGCGGTGAACAGCTCCCCGCGCGGATGCAGGGCCAGCGCGCCTCGTTCGAGCACCAGCGCGGCCAATGGAATGTCCTGGGTGACAACCAGATCGCCGGCGGCGACCCGTTCGACGATGGCGCTGTCAGCCACGTCCAGGCCCTGCGGCACCTGGAGGGAGCGGATCCAGCGCGAGGGCGGGGTGCGGATCCACTGGTTGGCGACCAGGGTCAACTCCAGGCCGACCCGCTCGGCGGCCCGGAACAGGATGTCGCGGATGACAACGGGGCAGGCGTCTGCGTCCACCCAGATGCGGGGACGGGGCAGTTCAGCCGGGGTTTCAGCTTCAGTCATTTACCCAGTGTAGGGTAGGAAAAACCTGAATGGGTCCCCGGGTCCGGGCCCGACCGACTGCCAGCCCTTGCCACGCCTAGCGGGGGCGGGGTGGCGATGAATGCCGGGGCTATCGCTTTTTGGGGAAAACACGCGTATCGTGCGACCCACTGTGTTTGCTAGGGTCACCGTGAATCGTGGCCTGGTGCAGTTGATCTCACGATCCACTCATCGATCCGCTTTACCAACGCCTGCAACTCAGTCTCGGCCCCGATACCCGGTGGCTGCGATTTTTTTCAACATGTGTTTCAGGAGTTAGTAAATATGTCTGAACGTCAGACCGGCACCGTCAAGTGGTTCAACGACGCCAAGGGCTTCGGCTTCATCACCCCGGAAAGCGGCCCGGACCTGTTCGTGCACTTCCGCGCCATCCAGGGCACCGGCTTCAAGACCCTGCAGGAAGGCCAGAAGGTCACCTTCATCGCCGTCCAGGGCCAGAAGGGTATGCAGGCTGACCAGGTGCAGGCGGTCTAATCCGTCTGCTGCCCTCGGGTAGCCAGAACGCCGGAAGCGCAAGCTTCCGGCGTTTTTTTTTGCCTCGGCGGGAGCAGGCACGGATCGAATCCACAGGCGCATGCGTGCAGGCGCGTTACGATGCTTGCACCCCTCTGGAGTCCTTTCATGCGCATCGTCCATCACCTCGAGAATTCCCGTTCGCTGCGCGTGCTGTGGATGCTGGAGGAGCTGGGGCTGGACTACGAACTGCGCCGTTACCAGCGCGACCCCAGAACGCTGCTGGCACCGCCGGCACTGCGCCAGGTACATCCGCTGGGGAAATCACCGGTGCTGCAGGACGGCGAGCAGGTGCTGGCCGAATCCGGCGCCATTCTTGATTACCTGGCTGACCGCTACGACACGCAGCGGCAGGTGTCGCCGTCGCCGATACCGGCCGAAGGTGCCGAGCGCATGGCCTATCGCTACTGGCTGCACTACGCCGAAGGCTCGGCGATGCCGCCGCTGCTGCTGACGCTGGTGATGAGCCGCATCCGCAACGCGCCGGTGCCGTTCTTCGTGCGCCCGATCGCCCGCAGCATTGCCGACAAGGCCGAGCAGAGCTTCGTCGGCCCGCAGCGCCGCCTGCACCTGGACTGGATGGAGCGCCGCCTGGCCGAGAGCCCGTGGTTCGCGGGTGAGCGTTTCACCGCGGCCGATATCCAGATGAGCTTCCCGATCCAGGCCGCAGCGGCGCGCGGAGGCGGACTGGACGACAAGCCGGCGCTGCGCGCGTTTCTCCAGCGCATCGGTGAACGCCCGGCCTACCAGCGCGCTGAAGCGCACGGCGGATCGCTGCAGGCGCTGCGCGGCGATTGAGGTCGGCGGCGTCCATCCCCATGTCAGGGCCATGGACAGCCCCTTCCCGCGATTCGACAACCGTCTGCTGACCGTCCTGCCGGGCGACCCGGAAGCCGGGCCCCGCCGGCGTGAAGTCCGAGAGGCGGCCTGGTCGTCGGTGATGCCGACGCCTGTCGCCGCGCCGACCCTGCTGGCCTGGTCGCCGGAGGTCGCCGCTCTGCTCGGCATCGATGTGGCTGAAGTGTCGAGCGGCACGTTTGCCCAGGTATTCGCTGGCAACGCGTTGTATCCGGGCATGCAGCCGTGGGCCGCCAATTACGGCGGGCACCAGTTCGGTCACTGGGCGGGCCAGCTTGGCGATGGGCGGGCGATCTCGCTGGGCGAGCTGGTTGCGCCGGATGGCCGGCACTGGGAACTGCAGCTGAAGGGTGCAGGCCCGACCCCGTACTCCCGTGGCGCCGACGGTCGCGCGGTGCTGCGCTCGTCGATCCGTGAATTCCTGTGCAGTGAGGCCATGCACCACCTCGGTGTACCGACCACGCGCGCGCTGTCGCTGGTCGGTACCGGCGAGCACGTGGTGCGCGACATGTTCTATGACGGCCGTCCGCGAGCCGAGCCCGGCGCGATCGTATGCCGTGTGTCGCCCTCGTTCCTGCGTTTCGGTTCGTTCGAACTGCCGGCCTCGCGCGGTGAGACGTCGCTGCTGCAGCAACTGGTGGACGCCTGCATCGCCCGTGATTTCCCCGAACTGGCAGGGCAGGGTGAGGCGCTGTACGGTGACTGGTTCGCGCAGATCGCGGTGCGCACCGCCGAGATGATCGCGCACTGGATGCGTGTCGGTTTCGTGCATGGGGTAATGAACACCGACAACCTTTCCGTGCTCGGCCTCACTCTCGACTATGGCCCCTATGGCTGGGTCGAGGACTTCGATCCGGACTGGACCCCGAACACGACTGACGCACAGGGCCGTCGCTACCGCTTCGGAACGCAGCCGCAGGTGGCGTACTGGAATCTGGGGCGGCTTGCGCAGGCGCTGTCGCCCTTGTTTGCCGACGTCGCGCCGTTGCAGGCGGGCCTTGCTGCCTATCAGGCCACCTTTGCCGCCTGCACGCGTCGCGATGCGGCGGCCAAGCTTGGCCTGGCAGCTGCCGATGATGCCGATCTGCAGCTCTACCAGCGCTGGCAGCAGCTGCTGCAGGACGGTGGCATGGACATGACCCTGTCCTGGCGCGCCTTGATGCGGATCGATCCGGCATCGCCCGATCCGGCGGCACTGGCTGAGGTCTACTACGACCGGGAGCGGCAGGAGGCCGTGCAGGTGCCGCTGCGGCAGTGGCTGCAGGACTACGCCGCGCGATTGCGGGCGGATCCTCTTCCGGCCGCCGAGCGCCTGGCGAAGATGGGCGCGGCCAATCCGCTGTACGTGCTGCGCAACTGGCTGGCGCAGGAAGCGATCGACCGTGCGGAACAAGGGGACATGGGCGGCGTACACGCCTTGCAGGACGTGCTGCGCGATCCGTACACCCAACGCGCCGGACGTGAGCATTTCGCCAGCAGGCGCCCGGCCTGGGCCGACGACCGCGCCGGCTGCTCGATGCTGTCCTGCAGTTCCTGACCGGTGCTACGGCGCAGCCGTGCGCTTCGCCTGGCAAATGCCAGTGCAGCCTTCCCTACAACGATGGTCGTATCCATTCAGTGCGATATTCGCACGCGTAGTCGATTACCGCACTTGAATGGTGCAGTGCGATAAACCTAATTTCACTTCCGCAGATTCAAAGCAGTCCAAGCGATCCACCCCTGGCGGGGCGAGGGCAGCACCCGACCCGGTGCTGAAGCCAGGTGCAGGGGAAGACCGCAGGATTTCCCTTCACCTGTGCGGAGTGATCGCATGCGCCGTCGCTTGTCCATTGTTTCTCTGTTCCTGCTCGCCCAGTTGCCGACCTTGGCGTTGGCCTACCAGGCCGAACCGCCGCGCGGGCCCCTGCAGGTGCTGCGCGTGGACCGCTACGCCGACGACACCCGTCCCGGCTCCCTGCGCTGGGCGATCACCACCGCCAACACCGCGCCGGGTCGCTATCGCATCGAGATCGACGCGGTGGGTACCGCGCCCCATGTGATCAAGCCGACCTCGCCGCTGCCGGAGATCAAGGGGCCGGTGCAGATCATCGGCACGTCCTGGGGCCGCGATGGCCAGTTCGTCGCCATCGACGGTTCGGCCTACGTCACCGGCACCGGCACCGACGCCTGTCCGGGCGCCGAACCGGGCCAGTCGGGCACCAACGTGCGCACCACCACGTTGCCGGGGCTGGTCCTGCGGGATACCCAGGGCGTTGAACTGGCCGGTCTGGAGATCCGCAATTTCTGCATCGGTGTGCTGGTCAACCGCTCCAGCCACAACGAGATCCACGACAACCGCATCGTCGCCAACAAGGGCGGCGCCGGCATCATGCTCACCGGGGACGACGGCACAGGGCAGTCCACTGCCACCACCACCGTGCACAACCGCATCGTGCGCAATGAATTCCTCGACAACGGCGATGGACTTGAGCTGACCCGTGGCGCGGCCTGGAACCTGGTGGCCGACAACCTGTTCCAGTCCACCCAGGCCAACCCGGAACCGTCGCAGGGCATCGAAATCCTCTGGGGCAACGACAACAGCGTGGTACACAACCGCTTCGTCGATTACTCCGATGGCCTGCAGATCAACTGGGGCAACCGCAACTACATCGCCGCCAACACCTTCACCGGCAATTCGCTGGGCCTGAGCATCACCGGCAGCGGCAACGTGGTCGATGGCAACATCATCACCGGCAATGGCATCGGCATCGGCGTGCGCCCGCAGCCGGTCAGTGCGCCGAACCGCTTCACCGCCAACCGCATCTTCGGCAACGGCCTGCCGATCGAGCGCTGCGAGGCCGGCGGCGCCTGCGTGAAGGGCCAACCGCGCGGCGCCATCGTGTTCGGCGTGCCGGGCCTGGAACACGCCAGCTTCGTCGGTTCACGTGGTCGTGGTGTCGACAATGATCCGTCCAAGCGTGCGCGCATCTGCTCCGCTGCCGGCCAGACCGACTGCCAGCCGCTGCCGAACCTGGGCCAGGCGGCGCCGCAGCTGACTGGCGTGCAGGGCGAGGGTACGCAGCGCCAGTTGATCGGTCGTTTCCAGGGCACGCCCGACAGCCGTTACCAGGTCGAAGTGTTCGGTAACCGCGCCGCCAGCAGCAGCGAGGCCGAGTGGGTGCTGGGCAGCGTGCAGGCGCGCACCGATGCGCAGGGGCAGGGCCGTTTCACCTTCCCGCTCGGCGCCGCGGCAGATGCTGCGGCTGCCGGCAGCCTGACCGCCACGGTCACCTCGGCGCAGGGCGCCACCTCCCCCCTGAGCGCGCCGCTGTCGCTGCGCTGATCATCTCCACGAGACCGCGATCATGAATCTTGCGAAACCCGTTTCCCTGGCCGTCCTGGCCACCGCGCTGCTGCCCTGCATCGCCAGCGCGCAGTCGAGCAACCGCTACGAAGGCAGGACCCTCACTGGCGACTGGGGCGGCACCCGCACCGATCTGTTCGAGCGTGGCATCGCCTTCCGCGGCGACTACGTGGGTGAAGCCATGGGTGTGGTCGATGGAGGCTACGGCGAAACCGGTGCGCGCTATGCGCAGCAGGTGCGCGTTGGCGTGGACCTGGACATGGGCACGCTGGCCGGCTGGAACGGCGGTGCCTTCCACTTCACCCTCAACGACCGTCGCGGCCGCAGCACCTCGGTGGACTTCGTCGGCAACCGCTTCCCCATCCAGGAAGCGTACGGCGGCCAGTACACGCGGCTGACCGAACTGAGCTACGACCAGACCTTCAACGCGGGGCAGTCGTACTACAAGCTGGGCTATTACGCGATGGGCAACCAGTTCGGCCTGCACAGCCTGCTGACCCACTTCGTCAATGCGGCGTTCTGCGCGCACCCGCTGGCGATGTCGGGCAACAGCGGCTGGTACAACTACCCCGTGGCACGCTGGGGCGGTGAGTTCGCCCAGCAGGTCAGCCCGGCCGTCAACGTTCGCACCGGCTGGTTCCAGGTGAATCCGAACCTGGGTGGCAACATCGAACGCAACGCGTTCCGTCCGCTCGCTTCCGGTACCACCGGTTCGCTGTTCCCGGTGGAAGTGACCTGGACCCCGGCCAAGGGCAGCCGCTACGCGGGCGTCTACAAGTTCGGCGGTTACTACGACACCTCACGCGTGGACAAGCGCGGTCTGGATGCTTCGCCGACGACCGGGCGCCACGGCGCCTACGTGCTCGCCGAGCAGCGTCTGACCCGGGAGTCGGCCGATCCCAGCCGCGGCCTGACTGCGTTCGCGCAGTACATGGTGTCCGACACCGACACCGCGCAGATCAAGCGCTGGTACGCGCTGGGCGGGGTCTACCAGGGCATTGGCTCGCGCGCCCAGGACAGCATCGCGCTGGGCTACGTAGGCGCCGACATCAACAACCGGCTGGTCGATGCGCGCCGGGCCACGCTGGCCGCCGGTGGCGTGCCTGGCGATTCGCCGCTGTACAACCTCAGCCAGGCCGAGGAGCTGTTCGAACTGTCCTACAGCGTCCAGGTAAACCCGTGGCTGATGATCCGCCCGGATGTGCAGTACATCGTCAACCCGGGCACGTTCAACTACAGCGGTACCGACAACGCCTGGGCCGTGGGCGTACAGGCCAAGGTGACCTTCTGATGGCCATGCGCTCCTTCCATGCTCTGGTGACCGCCTTGAAGTTTCCGCTCGCTCCGGTTGTGCTGGCCGGTGCACTGTGCGCCGTCCCGGCGCTGGCCCTGGCCGCACCGCCGCCGGCGGTACTGCAGGTCGGCCAGTTGCGTATCGGCGAGGGCCAACCCCGCACCATCGTGCCGATCACTGGCGCCACCGCTGACGTGGCCCTGCAGCAGGCGGCGGCCATCGCTGCCAGCAAGGCCACCGACATCGCCGAGTGGCGCATCGACTACCTGGACATCGCCACCGATGGCAAGGCGCTGGTCGCGCTGGGCAAGCGCATCCAGGCCACGCTGGGCGGCAAGCCGGTCATCGTGACGTTCCGCACCAAGGCCGAGGGCGGCGCCAAGCCGATCAGCGATGCCGACTACGGCGCGCTGTACGCCACGCTGCTGCGCGGCGGCGTGGCCCAGCTGATCGACGTGGAGATGTTCCGCGATCCGAAGGTGGTGCAGGCGCTGGTGGCGCAGGCGCACAAGGCCGGCGTGAAGGTGGTGATGTCCAACCATGACTTCCACGCAACGCCGCCCCGCGATGAGATCGTCGCCCGCCTGCTCAGGCAGCAGGCGCTGGGTGCGGACGTGCTGAAGATCGCGGTGATGCCGCGCGACGCAGGCGACGTGCTGGCCCTGCTCGATGCCACCTGGCAGGTGCGCCAGCAGAGCGACAGGCCGCTGCTGACCATGTCGATGGGGGGCACCGGTGTGGTCTCGCGCCTGGCTGGTGAAACCTTCGGCCAGGCGCTCACCTTCGGCATGATCGGCACCCCGTCGGCACCGGGCCAGGTCGAAGTCGATCGCCTGCAGGACGTCCTGCAGGTCATCCATGCATCCAGCCAGGCCGGTCACTGAGACCTTCCCCGCCGGACGTTCCACCGCATCACGCTGTTGCAGGAAACCGCCCATGAGCCACGCCGCCCCCGCACCCTCGCTTGTCCTGGAACGGATGAGTCCCTTCCAGTGGACCGCCATCGCCATCTGCGTGCTGTTGAACATGCTCGATGGCTTCGATGTGATGGTCATGGCCTTTACCGCGCCGCATGTGTCGGCGGACTGGGAGCTGTCGGGCAAGGTGCTGGGGATGATGCTCAGCGCCGGCCTGGTCGGCATGGCGCTGGGCTCGTTCCTGCTGGCGCCGCTGGCCGATCGCTGGGGCCGGCGGCCGATGATCGTGTGCTGCCTGCTGATCCTGACCAGCGGCATGGCGCTGTCGGCGCTGGCTGCCAACGCCTGGCAGCTGGGCGCGCTGCGCGTGTACACCGGCATCGGCATCGGCGGCATGCTGGCCGGCGTGGGCGTGATCACCGCCGAGTACGCCAATGCCAAGTGGCGCAGTACGGCGGTCGCGCTGCAGGCCACCGGCTATCCGATAGGCGCCACCGCCGGCGGTCTGCTGGCGGCGTGGATGCTGGAACACTGGTCCTGGCACAGCGTGTTCCTGATCGGCGCCGCGGCGTCGCTGGTGTGCATTCCGCTGGTGCTCAGGTGCCTGCCCGAATCGCTGGATTTCCTGGTTGCGCGTCGCCCGGCCGATGCGCTGCCGCGCCTGAACGCGCTGCTCTCGCGCATGCGCATGCCGCAGCTGCAGGCGCTGCCGCCGGCGCCGCTGCGTGATGGCCAGCGGCAGGGCTATGCGGCGCTGTTCGTGGGTGACCTGCGGCGCGTCGCGCTGCTGATCGCGCTGGCCTTCTTCCTGCACATGTTCGCCTTCTACTTCGTGCTGAGCTGGACGCCGAAGCTGCTGGTCTCTGCCGGTGTCTCCGCGCAGCAGGGCATCACCGGAGGCGTGCTGTTGAACCTGGGCGGCATCGTCGGCGGCAGCCTGTTCGGCTGGCTGGCCTCGCGCTGGTCGCTGTCGAAGCTGACCGCCGGTGCGCTGCTGCTGGCGATGGTGTCCATGCTGGGCTTTGCCGCCTTCAACACGCAGCTGGGCATGGCCTTCCCGTTGGCGTTCGTGATCGGTGCAGCACTGTTCGCCGCGATGGCGGGCCTGTATGCCGCGGCGCCGGTGGTGTTCGCCGCGCAAGTGCGGACCACCGGTCTGGGCTGGGCCATCGGCATCGGCCGCGTCGGTGCGATCCTCTCGCCGCTCACGGTGGGTGTGCTGGTGGATGGCCACTGGCGGCCCTCCGCGTTGTATGTGCTGTGCGCGCTGCCGCTGCTGCTTGCGGCCTGGGCGTGCCTGGGTCTGCGCGTGGGCGTGGGCCGGAACCAGCGTTGAACCGCGAGGGAGTCGTTGACTCAATGTGCGATTATCGAATCATGAGTGCGAATATCGCATTGACCGGACGGAGTGCCATGGCGACCATGTCGAGGCCGTGTTTTCCCTTCGCAGTGGCTCTGAAGCGAGGCGGTGATGACCGCTGGCGCGCAGGGCAAGGAGCAATGCAGTGATCGACAAGACCGTGGCCAGCGTGGAAGCAGCGGTGGCCGATATCCATGATGGCGCCACCGTGATGATCGGCGGCTTTGGCACGGCGGGCATGCCCGACGAGCTGATCGACGCGCTCATCGCACAGGGTGCGCGCGAGCTGTGCATCATCAACAACAACGCCGGCAACGGCGATACCGGCCTGGCCGCGCTGATCAGGCACAAGCGCGTGCGTCGCATCGTCTGCTCGTTTCCGCGCCAGGCCGATTCGCAGCATTTCGACGCCGCCTACCGCGCCGGTGAGATAGAACTGGAGCTGGTGCCGCAGGGCAATCTGGCCGCGCGCATCCACGCGGCGGGTTCCGGCCTGGGCGCGATCTTCACCCCGACCGGCTACGGCACCGAGCTGGCGCAGGGCAAGGAGACGCGTGAGATCGACGGGCGTCACTTCGTGCTTGAGTACCCGCTGCACGCTGATTTCGCGCTGATCAAGGCCGACCGCGGCGACCGTTGGGGCAACCTGGTGTACCGCAAGACCGCACGCAACTTCGGCCCGCTGATGGCGATGGCCGCGCGCTGCGCCATCGTGCAGGTGCGTGAGGTGGTGCCGCTGGGTGAACTGGACCCGGAGGCCGTGGTGACCCCGGGCATCTTCGTGCAGCGCGTGGTGCCGGTGGCCGCAGCGGGGGTGCAGGCATGAACAAGCTCAGCCGCGAACAGATGGCCGCGCGCGTGGCGCGTGACATTCCCGAAGGTGCCTACGTCAACCTGGGCATTGGCCTGCCGACCACGGTGGCCAATTTCCTGCCGGCCGACAAGGAGATCTTCCTGCAGTCGGAGAATGGCCTGCTGGGCATGGGACCGGCGCCGGCGCCTGGCCGGGAGGATCCGGATCTGATCAATGCCGGCAAGCAGCCGGTCACCCTGCTGACCGGGGGCTGCTATTTCCACCATGCCGATTCGTTCGCGATGATGCGTGGCGGCCACCTCGATATCTGCGTGCTGGGTGCCTTCCAGGTCTCGGTGCAGGGCGACCTCGCCAACTGGAGCACCGGGGCCCCCGATGCGATTCCGGCCGTGGGCGGCGCGATGGACCTGGCCATCGGTGCCAAGCAGGTGTTCGTGATGATGGACCTGTTCACCAAGAAGGGCGAGAGCAAGCTGGTGACCGAGTGCAGCTACCCGTTGACCGGGCTGCGCTGCGTGTCGCGCGTGTACACCGATGTGGCGGTGTTCGATCTGGGGGCTGATGGCGCGACCGTGCTGGAGATGGTGGAAGGGATGGATATCGGACAACTGCGTGAACTGACCGGCCTGCCGCTGGCACTGGCCGAGGGAGCCTGAGATGAGCCTGCACGAGACCTACATCGTCGATGGCATCCGTACCCCGATCGGTCGCTATGGTGGTGCGCTGTCCGGCGTGCGCGCCGACGACCTCGGCGCGATTCCGCTGAAGGCACTGCTGGCGCGCCACCCGCAGCTGGATCCGGCGCTGGTCGAGGACGTCTACCTCGGCTGTGCCAACCAGGCCGGCGAAGACAACCGGAACGTTGCGCGCATGAGCCTGCTGCTGGCCGGCCTGCCGGTGACGGTGCCGGGCAGCACGATCAACCGCCTGTGCGGGTCGGGCCTGGATGCGATCGGCACGGTGGCCCGTGGGATCGCCACGGGCGAGCTGGGTCTGGCCATTGCCGGTGGTGTCGAGTCGATGTCACGCGCGCCATTCGTGATGGGCAAGGCGACCTCGCCGTTCGCCCGCGACCAGCAGATTGAAGACACCACCATGGGCTGGCGCTTCATCAACTCCCGCCTGCGCGAGCTGCATGGCGTGGAGACCATGGGCCAGACCGCCGAGAACGTGGCCGAGCGCTACGCCATCAGCCGCGAGGACCAGGATGCGTTCGCGCTGCGCAGCCAGCAACGCACCGCCGCCGCGCAGGCGGGTGGATTCTTCGATGGCGAAATCGAGGCGGTGGAGGTGCCGGGCCGCAGGCGCGGCGAGACCGTGACTGTCGACCGCGATGAACACCCGCGCGGCGATACCACCGCAGACGCTCTGGCCGGACTGAAGCCACTGTTCCGGCAACCCGGAACGGTGACCGCAGGCAATGCCTCGGGCATCAATGATGGTGCCGCGGCGTTGCTGCTGGCGTCCGGTGCGCAGGTCAAGGCGCAGGGCCTCACCCCGCGCGCACGCATTCTCGGCTTTGCCAGCGCCGGCGTGGAGCCGGCAATCATGGGCATGGGCCCGGTGCCGGCCAGCCAGAAGCTGATGACGCGCCTGGGCTTGTCCATCGCCGATTTCGATGCCATTGAGCTGAACGAAGCGTTCGCCTCGCAGAGCCTGGCCTGCATGCGCCAGCTGGGCCTGGCCGATGATGCCGCGCACGTGAACCCCAACGGCGGCGCCATCGCACTGGGGCACCCGCTGGGCATGAGCGGTGCGCGCCTGGCCCTGACCCTGCTGCGCCAGCTGGAAGCCACCGGGGGCCGGCGTGGCCTGGCCACGATGTGCATCGGCGTGGGGCAGGGTGTAGCCCTGGCCATTGAGCGCGTGTGAGCCCCAACGAACCCATGATCTGCACGACAGCCGCGGCCTGCGGGCCGCTCGCCAACAGGAGTACGCCATGAGCGATCCCACTCAACTGCGCGGCTACCGCACGCCGTATCCCGGCAGCCAGCCGCCGCGCATCCACCTGCCGTATGCCTCCACCGCGCTGCGTGGCCCGGGTACCGATCCGATCGCCATCCCGGTGACGCTCTCGGAAGTGACCGGCCCGAGCATCAACCGCATCACCCTGGGTGAGCACGCCGCGGACCTGACCGCAGGTTTCCCCGGCCAGCCGCAGGGCGAGCGCATCATCGTCAGCGGCCGCGTGCTGGACGAGAATGGCCGCCCGGTGCGCAACACCGTGGTCGAGGTATGGCAGTGCAACGCTGCTGGCCGTTACCTGCACAAGGGTGACCAGCACGATGCACCGCTGGATCCCAACTTCAAGGGTACGGGCCAGGTGCTGACCGACAGCGAAGGCCGTTACCGCTTCACCACCATCAAGCCCGGCGCCTACCCGTGGCGTAACCACTACAACGCCTGGCGCCCGGCGCACATCCATTTCTCCCTGCATGGCGATGGCATCGGCCAGCGGCTGGTCACGCAGATGTACTTCCCCAACGACCCACTGCTGGCGTTCGATCCCATCTACAACTGCGTGGACGATGCCAACGCGCGCGAGCGCATGGTGTCCTCGTTCGATTGGGAAACCACTGCCAACGAATTCGCGCTGGGTTACCGCTTCGACATCGTGCTGCGCGGTCGCAAGATGACCGTCTGGGAGTAAGACCATGAGTTTCCAATCCACTCCGTGGCAGACCGTCGGCCCGTACTACCGCCTGGGCCTGGAACCGCTGTACCGCACCGACATCGCCCCGGCCACCGCGCAGGGCGAACGCGTGCACGTGCAGGGCCAGGTGTTCGATGGCAATGGCGTGCCGGTGTCCGATGCCGTGCTGGAAATCTGGCAGGCCGACGCACAGGGCATCTATGCCCACGGCGAAGACCCGCGCCGCGACGACCACGACCCGGCCTTCGATGGCTGGGGCCGCGTGCCGACCGATGAGCAGGGGCGGTTTGCCTTCAGCACCGTCAAGCCGGGCCGCGTGCCGGGCCTGCGTGGCGAGCCGCAGGCACCGCACCTGATCGTGCTGGTGTTCATGCGTGGCCTGCTGCAGGCCGTGCGGGGCCGCATCTACTTCAGCGACGAGGCCAGCAATGGCGAGGACGGCATCCTCGCGCTGGTACCGCCCGAGCGCGGTCACACGCTGGTTGCGCAGGCGCAGGGCAAGGGTCTGTACCGGTGGGACGTGCGCATGCAGGGCCCGGATGAGACGGTCTTCTTCGCCTACTGATCGCGGCGCGCGCGACGCGCCTTCCGGCCACTCCACGCCCGCACGCAGCGCGCGCGGGTAAGCTGTGGCCACCCAGGATGGACTGCACCGATGAGCCTCTCCCCAACGCTGCTGGGCGGTCTGTTCGGCGATTCTGCCGTCGACGCCGTGTTCAGTGATCAAGCGCGCCTGCAGGCGATGCTGGACGTCGAGCGCGCGCTGGCACGCGCGCAGGTGCGGTGCGGGGTGATTCCCGCCTCTGCACTGGCCCCGATCGAAGCGGCCTGCCGCGCCGACCTGTATGCGCTGCCGGCGCTGTCGGCCGCCACCGCGCTGGCTGGCAACCCGGCCATTCCATTGGTCAAGGCGCTCACTGCGCAGGTCAAGGCGAATGATGCCGAAGCCGCGCGCTGGGTGCACTGGGGTGCCACCAGCCAGGACATCATCGACACCGGCGCCGTATTGCAGCTGCGCACGGCGGTCGGTCACGTGCAGGCGCGACTGCAGGTGCTGTGTACGGCGTTGGCGCGGCTGGCCGAGGCCGAGCGCGGCACCGGTCTGCCGGGACGCACGCTGCTGCAGCAGGCCGTGCCGGTAACCTTCGGGTTGAAGGCCGCCGGTTGGCTTGATGCCCTGCAGCGCAGCCAGCGGCGCCTGGACGCGCTGGCCGAAGACACTCTGGTGCTGCAGTTCGGTGGCGCCGCGGGCACGCTGGCCTCGCTGCAGACGCGCGGGTTAGACGTGGCCGAAGCCCTGGCTGCCGAGTTGCAGTTGCCGCTGCCGGCGCTGCCCTGGCACACCGCACGTGATCGTATCGCCGAACTGGGCAGCGTGTTCGCGCTGCTGACCGGCAGCCTCGGCAAGATCGCCAGCGATATCGTGCTGCTGATGCAGTCCGAGGTGGCGGAGGCCTTCGAGCCGGCCGGGGAGGGCAAGGGGGGCTCCTCGGCGATGCCGCACAAGCGCAATCCGGTGGGCTGCGTGGCGGCCATCGCCGCCGCCACGCGCGTGCCGGGCCTGCTGTCCACGTTGTTCAGCGCCATGCCGCAGCCGCACGAGCGCGCGGCCGGGCAGTGGCATGCCGAGTGGGAGACCGTGCCGGAGATCGTCCGCCTGTGTGCGGGCAGCCTGGCCCAGGTGGAGATGGTGGTGCAGGGCCTGCAACTGGACCGCGCACGCATGCGCCAGCATCTGGACAGCCATGGCGGCCTGCTCTACGCCGAGGCCGTGGCGGTCACCCTGGGCGAGCGTATCGGCAAGTCGGCCGCGCACGCCCTGGTGGAGCAGGCCGCGAAGCAGGCGCTGGCGCAATCGCAGCATCTGCGTGACGTGCTGGCGCAGACGCCGGAGGTCACCGCGCAGCTTTCCGCTGCACAACTGGATGCCCTGTTCGCTGCCGACAGCTGGCGCGGCATGGCCGATACCTGGATCGACCGCGTGCTCGCGCGCGGCTGATCCCACGTTCACCGCTGGAGCACGCATGCCCTTCCTCGACCTTCCGCAGCACCGCCTGCATTACCAGACCGAGGGCCGTGCCGACGCGCCATGGCTGACGTTCTGCAATTCGCTCGGTACCGACCTGGGCATGTGGCAGCCGCAGGTGGATGCGCTGGCCTCGCAGTATCGAATCCTGCGTTATGACCGTCGGGGCCACGGCCAGTCCAGCGCTCCGCCCGGGTTGTACACCGTGGCCGAACTGGGCGCCGATGTGCTGGCCCTGTGGGATCACGTGGGCGTCGAGCGCAGCCATTTCTGCGGTCTTTCGATCGGTGGTCTGACCGGGCAGTGGCTGGGCGTGCACGCTGGCAACCGGCTGCGCACGCTCACCGTGGCCGCCACCGCGGCGAAGATCGGCACGCTGGAGAGCTGGCAGGCGCGTATGGCCCAGGTCCAGCACGATGGCTTGTTGCCCCTCGTGGATGGCACCCGCGAACGCTGGTTCACCGCTGCCTTCGCACAGACCCATGCCAGCCAGGTGGAGGAGATCCTGCAGGTATTCCTGGCGACCCGCGTCGACGGTTACGTCGGCTGCTGCAACGCGGTGGCAACGGCCGACTTCCGCGATGTGCTGGGCCGCATCGGCGTGCCGCTGCTGGCCATTGCCGGTGATGATGATCCGGTGTGCGTGCCGACCGATCTGCAGGCAATCGCCGAGGGCGTGGCCCATGGCCACTACGCCGCTGTCCCGGGCCGCCACATCTGCAACCTGGAGTCGCCGCAGGCATTCACTTCCGCACTGGCTGCGCATCTTTCCGCGCAGCACTGACCCCCGCATAACAGGTAGACCACGATGGACGAACAGGAACGCTACGAAGCCGGCCTTGCGGTGCGCCGCCAGGTGCTGGGCGAGGCACACGTTGAACGCTCGCTGCAGGCGCGCACCGATTTCACCACCGAATTCCAGGACTTCATCACCCGCACAGCGTGGGGCACGGTGTGGACGCGTGAGGGGCTGCCGCGGCATACGCGCTCGCTGCTGACCATCGTGATGATGGTGGCGCTGGGCCACGACGAGGAGTTCAAGCTGCACATCCGTGCCGCCCGCAACAACGGCGTCACGCCGGAGCAGATCAAGGAAGTGCTGCTGCAGGCTGCGATCTACTGTGGCGTGCCTGCGGCCAACCACGCCTTCGCGCTGGCTAAGCCGATTCTGGAAGAGCAGGCCGCCGAGGGCTGATGCCGGTTCCGCCGGGCGTGGCCCGGCGCTACCTGGCCGCGTTGTGGTAGCGCCGGGCGATGCCCGGCGAGCGCAGCGGCCCACGATGACGCCGGGCCATGCCCGTCGGCGTGCCTCAATTCAACAACGTGCCCAATCGCTGCGCCGCTTCGCGCAGGCGCGGCAGCAGCTGGGTCTGCATCACGCCCAGACCGATACGGCCCGCCTGGGTGCCGATGTTCAACGCACCAACCACGTCACCGCTGCGCGAACGCACAGGCACTGCGATCGAGCGCAGGCCGATCTCCAGTTCCTGGTCGACCAGGGACACACCTTCGCGGCGCACCTTCTCCAGCGTGTCCAGGAAATCATCCATACGGGTGATGGTGCGCTCGGTGCGCGGCCGCAGCGGATTGCGTTCCAGATAGCCTTCCAGCGTGTCGCGCGGCAACGCCGCGAGCAACACGCGGCCCATCGATGTGCAGTAGGCAGGCAGACGGCTGCCCGCGCGCAGTCCAATCGACATGATGCGTACGGTTTCCGCACGTGCCACGTACAGGATGTCGTCGCCGTCCAGCACGCCCAGCGAGCAGGATTCATGCACGTCGTCGCGCAGGGCATCGAGCACCGGCTGCGCTGCGGCGGTCATCGACGACGACGCCACATAGGCACCGCCCATGCCCAGCACGCGCGGCAGCAGCACGTAGCCACGGCCCTGTTCGCCGACATAGCCCAGCTTTTCCAGCGTATACAGCACGCGCCGCACCGCGGCACGCGAGATGCCGGTATCGGTGCTGATCTGTGACATGGTCACTTCGCGCGGGTGCTGCGAGAACACGCTCAGCACGGCCAGACCGCGACCGAGCGATGTCATGAAGTCCGGGTCGCCCTGGTTGTCCTGGATCTGCTGCATCAGCTCATGGGCCAGGCCACGGTCCTGCGGCGGAGCAGGTGCGCGCTTGGGGCGACGGCTGGGAGGATCGGCGGCAGGCATGGCAGCAGCTTTCATCGGGTTCGACCTTGCATGGTAAGCGCTCGCACCAGCAACCGGTACCCGGGTAGCGCCGCCCGGCAGGCGACGCTACGGGGCAGGGTTCACCTGCGCTCGGGCAGCGCGTAGGCAATCACGTAATCGCCGCGGTCCGGCGACTGGCGGGCGCCACCGGCGGAGATCACCACGTACTGACGGCCGGTCTTTGGCGAGACATAGGTCATCGGCGTGCCCTGGCTACCCACCGGCATGCGTGCTTTCCACAGCTCATCGCCGGTACGGCTGTCGTAGGCACGCAGGTAGTAATCCTGCGTGCCCGCGAAGAACAGCAGGCCTGACTGGGTGGCCAGCGAACCGCCCAGGGTCGGCATGCCGATCGGGATCGACAGGCCCATCTTGATGCCCATCGGACCGGTGTCCTTCACCGTGCCCACCGGTACCTGCCAGACCAGTTTGCGGGTCGCCAGGTTGATCGCCGACATCGTGCCGAACGGGGGCTTCTGGCAGGGAATGCCAAGCTTGGACAGGAAGCGGTCGCGCAGCGAACCATAGGGCGTGCCGGTCTGCGAGGCCGCGCCCATTTCCACGCCGCCGTCGCCGCTGCTCATCTGCGCGCGCGGAATCAGCTTGGTCCACAGGCCCAGGCGCATGTCATTGACGAACAGATAGCCGGTGGTCGGGTCGACCGAGGCGCTGCCCCAGTTCATGCCGCCCAGCGAACCCGGCCATTGCAGCGCCAGGTCTTCGCCAGGCGGCGTGTACATGCCGTCGTAGCGGAACTGCTTGAACTGGATGCGGCACAGCATCTGGTCGATCGGGGTGGCTCCCCACATGTCCGACTCGGTCAGCGTTTCCGCGCCGATCTGCGGCAGGCCCACCGACAGCGGCTGGGTGGCGGCGTAGCGCTCGCCCTCGGCGTTGCCCTGCGGCGCCGGAATGTCGCGCACTTCGCTGATCGGCACGCCGGTCTGCCGGTTGAGCATGAAGATCTGCCCGGCCTTGGTGACCTGCAGCAGCGCCGGCAATGTGCCGCCCTTGCCGTCGGGTACATCGATCAGGGTCGGCTGCGCGGGCAGATCGTAGTCCCACAGATCGTGGTGTACGGTCTGGTACACCCAGCGTTCCTTGCCGGTGGCGACGTCGAGCGCGACCACGGCAGAGCTGTACTTGTCGTCCTGCGGCGTGCGTTCGCCGGCCCACTGATCCGGCGTGGTGTTGCCGGTGGGCAGGTAGACCAGGCCCAGTTGCGGGTCGTAGGCCATCGACGTCCACACATTCGGCGTCGCACGGGTGTAGTGGATCGACGGATCCAGCGGCACGTCCGGGGTCTCCTTTGAAAGATCCCAGATCCAGACCAGCGCACCGGTGCGCACGTTGTACGCACGCACCACGCCGGACGGTTCACCCACTTCGATGTTGTCGGCCACCCGACCGCCGACCACGATCAGCTCGCCCGCCACCAGCGGCGCGGCGGTGAGGGTGTAGAAACCGGGCTTGATCTCGCCCATGCCGACCTTCAGGTTGACCACCCCGTTGCTGCCAAAGTCCGGGCAAAGGGCACCGGTGTTCGCATCCAGCGCGAACAGGCGGGCGTCGATGGAGGTCATCAGGATGCGCTTCCCGCACAGCGCCGGGCCGGTGCTCGCCACGTCAGTGGCCGGCACTGGTGCCGGTGCCGGTGTAGCCGTCGTCGCGGCGGCCGGTGCGGTAGTCGCATCGAAATAGCCTAGGCCCCGGCAACGCTGCCAGTTCGGTGCGGTGGCCTTGGGATCGAAGGCCCAGCGCTGCTTGCCCGAATCGGCATCAACGGCGATCACCTGGTTGTGCGGGGTGCACAGGTACAGGGTGTCGCCGATCTGCAGCGGGGTGTTCTGGTCTTCGGCGCCGAAGCCGTTGCTTTCCGGTACATCGCCGGTGCGCGCGGTCCAGGCCACCTGCAGCTCTTTCACATTGGCCGGGGTGATCTGGTCCAGTGCGGCAAAGCGGGTACCGGCGGTGGTATTGCCCCAGTGCATCCAGTCGCGCTGCTCAGCGCCCTTGGCCACGGGCACTACGGGGGGTGTGGTGCCCTGCGCCGCCTGCACGGGACGCGGCTGGAACGCTGCGAATGCAGTACCCAGCAGACCCACCAGCAGCACTGCAGCCACGCCATAGGCGCCGCGACCGGCCACCTGGCCGCGGCTGCGGCGCAGCACCGGCCAGGCCAAGGCGACCAGCAGGGCGAGCACGGCGGGCATCACCAGGCGCGAAACCAGCGGCCAGAAATTCCAGCCGGCATCCACCAGCGCCCACAGCAGCGTAGCCACGAACGCCAGGCCGTACAGCAGCGCACCGTTCGGCCTGCGCATCACCAGCAGCACGCCGGCCACGGCAGACGCTACACCCATCATCAGGAAGTACCAGCTGCCCCCCAGCTGCACCAGGCGTACGCCGCCGACCAGCAGAGCCAAGCCGAACAGCGTCACCAGGATGCCGAGCAGGATCACCAGCACACGGCACACGGCCGGAACCTTCGTCGTCTCGTCCACGTTGCATGAACCTCATTGCAGGAACCCGCGCGAAGGCGGGGAAGCCCCGCGCGCGCCAGGCGTGGCGGGGGCCGACGGCATCCAGAGCGGCTGCGGGCCGTGACGGCGTGCAGGCGTCGATCTGCTTATGACGCAAGGCGGGTGAATGACCGATCACGGCGATTATCGCACGCGTGTGCGATTTTGGCGTGAGGCTGCGTCGCCATTGATGGAACGCAGCGGCGCGAAGATGCCGGGAACGGGCAGCGTACGGACGAACCGGTTACCCTATGCCGCCATACAAGCTGGTAGCTGCAATGACCGACGCCACCGTGGCCGTCCCCGCGTGGGCCTCGCGCCTGCGCGACATCGCCGACTTCCCCAAGCCCGGCATCCTGTTCAAGGACATCATGCCGCTGCTCGCGCACGGCGAGGACTTCCGTGATGCCATCCGCGCGATGGCCGACCGCTGGCGCGACCAGAAACTGGACGCGGTGGTGGGTATCGAATCGCGCGGTTTCATCCTGGGCGCCGCGATGGCACTGGAACTGGGCGTCGGCTTCGTGCCGGTGCGCAAGCCGGGCAAGCTGCCCGGCCAGGTGCTGCGCGAGGAATACACACTGGAGTACCGCAGCGACTGCATCGAAGTGCATGCCGATGCGCTGGCGGCCGGCGCGCGCGTGGCGATCATCGATGACGTGCTGGCCACCGGCGGCACGCTGGTGGCCGCATTGTCGCTGGTGCGCCGGTTGGGCGTGGACGTGGTCGGTGCTGGCGTCCTGGTCGAGCTGGATGGCCTGGGTGGCCGCGCCCGTTGGCAGGCGGACCTGCCGCTGCACACCGAGCTGGTGTTCTGAGACTGCCGCCGGGCATGGCCCGGCGCTACCCGTTCTGAGACGGTCGCCGGGCATGGCCCGGCGCTACCTGTCGCTGGGCCTTACATCATCCGTACGCGGAAGCGGCGGCCCTTGATCTTGCCGGCCTCCAGTTTCGCCACGGCCTTGCTGGCCTGCTCGCGCGCGATCGCCACGTAGGAGCGGGTCGGGAAGATCGCGATCTTGCCGATGAACTTGCCCGACAGGCCGGCGTCGCCGGTCAAGGCGCCGAGGATGTCGCCCGGGCGCAGCTTGTCTGTCTTGCCACCGTCGATGCGCAGGGTGCGCATCGCTGCCTGCGGCAACTCGGCGGGGCGTGACGTCGCCAGCGGCGTTTTCTGCCAGTCCAGCGCGTGCCCCATCTGTGCTTCGATTGCTTCGGCGCGGGTCTTTTCGCGGCCCGCCACCAGGCTGATGGCCAGGCCGCTGGCGCCGGCACGGCCGGTACGTCCAACGCGGTGCTGGTAGCTTTCGACATCGGTCGGCAGCTCGTAGTTGATCACCGCCGCCAGCTCTTCCACGTCCAGACCGCGCGCGGCGACGTCGCTGGCGACCAGCACGTTGCAGCTGCGGTTGGCCAGGAGCAGCAGCACTTCCTCACGGTCACGCTGCTCCATGTCACCGTGCAGGGCCAGCGCCGAGAAGCCGAACTGCTGCAGCGAATGGGCGACCTCATCCACGTCCTTGCGGGTATTGCAGAACACCACCGCCGATTCGGGCGTGTACTTGAGCAGCAGGCCGGCCAGCGCCTTCTGCCGATGGGCCGGCTCGACCTCGCAGAACAGGTGGCGGATGGCCGGCGCCTGGTCAGCGCCTTCCACGGTGACTTCAACGGCATCGCGCAGCAGATCACGTGCAATGGCACGGATGCTGTCGGGGAAGGTGGCCGAGAACAGCAGGCTCTGCCGGTCCTTGTGGGTGCGTCCGGCGATTTCGCGGATGGGCTCTTCAAAGCCCATGTCGAGCATGCGATCGGCTTCGTCCAGCACCAGCGTGCGCACCGCGCCAAGATTCAGCGCGCGCTTGCGTGCCAGCTCCTGCACGCGGCCAGGGGTGCCGACCACCACGTGCGGGTCGTGGCCTTCCAGCGAAGCCAGCTGCGGTCCCAGCGGCACGCCGCCGACCAGCAGCAGCAACTTCAGGTTGGGGATGCCGGTGGCCAGCTTGCGGATCTGCTTGCCGACCTGGTCGGCCAGTTCGCGGGTCGGGCACAGCACCAGCGCCTGCACGCGGATCAGGCTCGGATCGATCGCCTGCAGCAGCCCCAGGCCAAACGCAGCGGTCTTGCCGCTGCCGGTCGGAGCCTGCGCGATCACGTCGCGGCCATCGAGGATGGCGGGCAGGCTCTGGGCCTGCACAGGGGTCAGGGTGGTGTAGCCGAGGGCATCCAGGCCGGGCTGCAGGGCCGGGCTCAGCGGCAGGGTCGAGAAATCAGTCATGGCGCATTGTACCTGCGCGCGCGGCCGTCACCGTCTCCCGGGGCAGCGGCCGTATCGGCAGACCTGCGCTCAGTGCAGCATCGCCAGCACGCCCTGGTGGATCGCCAGGCCACCGAACAGCAGCCAGGCGAACAGGAGCAGCGCCAGCAGCAGCGGCTTCAGGCCCGCCTGGCGCAGCGCGGAGACATGGGTGGTCACGCCCAGCGCCGCCATCGCCATCGCCAGCAGCACCGTGTCCAGCTGCACCAGCGCTGCGTGAAGTCCGGCGGGCAGCAGCTGCAGCGAGTTCATGCCGGCCACGGCGACGAAACCGAACGCGAACCACGGCACAACGATGCGGGCCTTGCTGCCCTCGGACGTTGCCCTGCTGCCGCGTGCCAGCCAGAGCGACAGCACGACCAGGAAGGGCGCAAGCAGCATCACCCGGACCATCTTGGTGATGACGGCGGTATCGGCAGCCGCCTCACCCACGGCACGGCCGGCAGCCACCACCTGCGCCACTTCGTGCACGGTCGCCCCGGTGAACAGGCCGTACTGCTGCGCGTCCATCGCCAGCCAGCCGTGCGACTGCAGCAACGCATACAGCGCCGGATACAGGAACATGGCAAGCGTACCGAACACCACCACGGTCGATACCGCCACCGTTACCTGTGCCGCACGACCACGCACCACCGGCTCGGCCGCCATCACTGCCGCCGCGCCACAGATGGCACTGCCGGCGCCGATCAGCATCGCCGCCTCACGCTCCATCCTGAACACGCGCGTGCCCAGCCAACAGGCCAGGCCAAATGTGCTGGCGACCACCAGCACGTCCATCAGCACGCCGGCGATGCCGACATGGCCGATGTCCTGGAACGTCAGGCGCAGGCCATACAGCACAATGCCGGCACGCAGCAGCCAGTGCTTGGCGAAGCCGATGCCTGCCGCGCTGCGCGGCGCCAGCCGCGGGTAGAGGGTATTGCCGACCGCGATACCGGCGACGATCGCCACGGTCAGCGCGCTCAGGCCATGCGCCTGCAGCCATGGCAGGTCCGCCAGATGAAGCGATGCCGCAGCGAGCAGGCCCGCCAGCAGCAGCCCGGGCAGGCGCGGCTGCCAGCGCTGCCGCAGAACGGGCAGGGACCAGGTGGAGGGGGCGGAGGTGCTCATCGCGGGACCGGTGTGGGGAACGATGAAAAGCGTGCGCCTGCGCCAATGACCTGTAAAACGAATAATATAAGTAGAATCTACCTGCTTTATAGGTAAATGCCATGCGCCTGACTCTGCGCCAGCTCCAGGTCTTCGTCGCCATTGCCGACCACGGAAGTACCTCCGCGGCCGGCCAGGCCATCGCGCTCTCGCAGTCGGCCAGCAGTGCCGCCCTGCAGGAGCTGGAGGCGCACTTCGGCACGCCCCTGTTCGACCGTGTCGGTCGCCGCCTGGTGCTGAACGGCCATGGCCGCGCGCTGCTGGAACCGGCCCGCGCGCTGCTGGTCAATGCCGTTGATCTCGAGCGCCAGCTCGCTGCCGGCGGGGACCCCGCGCAGGGGGCACCGTTGCGGCTGGTGCTGGCGGCCAGCACCACCATCGGCAACTACCTGCTGCCGGCGCGCATCGCCGACCTGTTGCGGCAGGCGCCGCAGGCGGAAGTCGATCTGCGCATCGACAACAGCGCCGGCGTGGTCGCCGCCGTCCAGCGGCTGGATGTGGATGCCGGCCTGATCGAGGGGCCATGCCACGAGCGGGGTTTGCAGGTGACCGCGTGGCAGCAGGATCCGCTGGTGATCGTTGCCGCCGCCGACGCGGCGGCGCGCTGGTCGCTGGAGGATCTGCGCGCGGCGCGCTGGCTGCTGCGCGAACCCGGGTCCGGCACCCGCGAGGCCGTGGAGCAGGCGCTTCTGCCGCATCTGCGCGGCTTCGCGCAGACCCTGCAGCTGGGCAATACCGAGGCGATCAAGCAAGCCGCGATCGCCGGCCTCGGCGTGGCCTGCCTTTCACGTCACGCATTGGAGGAGCCGCTGGCACTGGGTCGCCTGCGTGTGCTGGATACACCACTACCCGCGCTGCAGCGCACGCTGTGGCTGGTGCGCCACCCTGGCAAGCAATGGTTGCCGGGTCTGCAGGCGTTGCTGGGGGAGGTGGGCTGATCGATCTCCGGGAGCAGCCCGGCCGGCGCCCCCAACCCGTACAATATCCGGATGCCTCTGATTACTCTGCAGAACGTCGACTTCAGCGTCGGCGGCCCGTTGTTGCTGGAAAAAGCCGAACTGTCGATCGAGCCGGGTGAACGCATCGCCCTGATCGGCCGCAACGGCGCCGGCAAATCCACCCTGCTCAAGCTGCTGTCCGGCGACCACAAGCCCGATGATGGCGAAGTACGCGTCCAGCAGGGCGTCCGTGTGACCCGCCTGGAACAGGAAGTGCCGCACGGCGCGGCCGGCTCGGTGTTCGACGTGGTGGCCGATGGCCTGGGTGAGCTGGGCCAGTGGCTGGCCGAGTTCCACCACCTCAGCCATGCCGACGAGTTCGACGGCGATGCGCTCGGCCGGGTGCAGGCCAAGATCGACGCGGCCAATGGCTGGGGTCTGGACCAGCGCGTGGCCGAGACACTGACCAAGCTCGACCTGGATGGCGATGCGGAGTTCGCGCGCCTGTCCGGTGGCATGAAGCGCCGCGTCCTGTTGGGCCGCGCGCTGGTCTCCAGCCCGGACCTGCTGCTGCTGGACGAGCCGACCAACCACCTGGACATCGAAGCCATCGACTGGCTGGAAGCATTCCTGAAGGGCTGGAGCGGCAGCGTGGTGTTCGTCACCCATGACCGCCGCTTCCTGCGTGCGCTGGCCACCCGCATCGTCGAGATCGATCGCGGCCAGGTCACCAGCTGGCCCGGCGACTGGGCCAACTACGAACGCCGCCGCGAAGAGCGCCTCAACGCGCAGGCGCAGGAGAACGCGCGCTTCGACAAGCTGCTGGCACAGGAAGAAGTGTGGATCCGGCAGGGCATCAAGGCGCGCCGCACCCGCGATGAAGGTCGCGTGCGCCGGCTGAAAGCGATGCGCACCGAACGGTCGCAGCGACGCGAGCTGAGCGGCAATGTCCGGATGGAAGCGGCACAGGGCGTGAGCTCCGGCAAGAAGGTCATCGACGTCAAGGACATTTCGTTCGCGTTCGGCGACCGCACCATGGTCCGCGACTTCACCACCACCATCCTGCGCGGCGACCGGATCGGCCTGATCGGCCCCAACGGCAGCGGCAAGACCACCCTGTTGAAGCTGCTGCTGGGTGAACTGCAGCCGCAGAAGGGCGAGGTCAACGCCGGCACCAACCTGCAGGTGGCCTATTTCGACCAGTATCGTGCCGTGTTGCGCGAAGACTGGAGCGCCATCGAGAACGTGGCCGAAGGCCGTGATTTCCTCGAGTTCAACGGCAAGCGGAAGCACGTGCATGCCTATCTGCAGGACTTCATGTTCACGCCCGAGCGCGCGCGCGCGCCGATCACCCGGCTGTCCGGTGGGGAGCGCAACCGCCTGCTGCTGGCCAAGCTGTTCGCGCAGCCGTCCAACCTGCTGGTGATGGACGAACCCACCAACGACCTGGACGTGGAAACGCTTGAGCTGCTGGAAGAGCTGCTTGGCGAGTACACCGGCACGCTGCTGCTGGTCAGCCACGATCGTGATTTCATCGACAACGTGGTGACGTCCACGCTGGTGATGGAGGGCGACGGCGTGATCGGCGAGTACGTTGGAGGCTATACCGACTGGCAGCGCTACGCGGCCAGTACCGCAGCGGCAGCAGTGCCCGCCGCTGCCAGGCCGGCGGCAGCGGCTGCGCCTGTGGCTGCCGCGGAACCTGCCGCGGCCAAGCGCAAGCTCAGCTACAAGGAAGCGCGCGAACTGGAGCAGCTGCCGAAGACGATCGAGAAGCTGGAAGGTGACGTCGAAGGCCTCACCTCAGCGATGAATGATCCCTCGTTCTACACCCGCAGCAGCGCCGAGGTGACGGCACACACGCAGCAGCTGGCCAAGGTGCAGGCCGAACTGGACGCCGCGTACGCGCGCTGGGAAGAGCTGGAAGGCTGATCGTTGACCGACGCTGGCGGTGCAAGGGTAGCGCGGGGCCATGCCCCGCGGGCGCACAGCGCGGGCTTCTGGCGTTCCGCCGGGCATGGCCCGGCGCCAGGGATGCAAGGGCGCCACGGCGCCCTGATCCTATTTGACCCCGTGCAGATCCCGCAGCTGGCTTGGCCGGCTGCCGAAGTACGCCGCCAGGTCGGCGATGTCCTGATCGCTCAGGTCCGTCGCCTGCGGCGTCATCAACGCGTGCTGGCGGTCGCCGGAACGGTAGGCCTGCAGCGCATGCGCGAGGTAATCACCGTACTGCCCACCCAGTTTCGGGTAGGTCGGATCGATCGGGGCGTTGCCGTCGGCACCATGGCAATCGATGCAGCTCTGGTTGGTGGCCTTGCCCTTCACCTTGGCCCGGGCTTCACCGGCAGCCTCACGGCCGGTGGGCAGGCCTGCCGACGATGAAGAGCCGTGCTCGCCGCTGGCATGGCCCGGATCGGCGGCGGATTTCTCGCTGTTCTCCACCTGTGACTGCGAGCAGGCCGCCAGCAGCAGGGCGACGGACAGGGCGATGGCATGACGCAGTGGATGCGCGGCTTTCGACATGGGCGGGCCTTACTTGACGGTGGACAGGTAAACAGAGAGATCGGCGATCTCCTGTTCGCTGAAACTCATCGACTGGGCCTGCATCGTCGGATGCCGGCGCTTGCCCTGGCGGTACTCGGTCAGGGCCTGGGTCAGGTACTGCTGGGTCTGGCCACCGATCTTCGGTACCCGGTAACTCGGGTAGGCGTTCTTGTAACCGGTGATGCCATGACACCCCTGGCAGGTGTAGGCCAGCACCCGGCCATTGTCGTAATTGCCAGCGGGCGCGGCGGCGGCAGCAGCGGCGGGTGCCGGGGCCGGGGCGGGTGCTGCGGTTGTGGTAGCTGGAGCGGGCTGTGCGGCGGCCCCGAGGGGCAGGAGGACGGCCAGAGCGAGACAAGCGGCGAGCGGCTGCGGGCGCATGATGTCGTTTCCGGGGATTCGGGTCTGGTCGTTCCGGCGTGGGGTACGGAACGACCCGAGTATAGCCTCAGGTTTCATCTAGCTGAAATGGGGGTGGGCCGACCAGCGGCGTGAAGACACCATGACCTTTGGGATATGGTGTTGCCGTGAAGTGGTGCATTACTTTGCTACCACACCTGCCCACGCATCCTCCAGGGACCTGACGATGTCGCACCCAATCTTCCTGCATGGCCGCCGCAGCGGACTCTGCGCCGCCGCCCTGCTGATCTCCACCACGCTGATGCTGGGCGGTTGCGCCGCGGGCCCCAACAGCGAGGCCAAGGCCGCCGAAACCAAGGATGAGAAAAAAGTCGAGTCCGTGCCGGTCGAGGTCGCGGTGGCCAGCCGCCGCGCGGTGGCGGCCAGCTACACCGGCACCGCCGCGCTGGAGCCGCGCGCCGAGTCGCAGGTGGTTGCCAAGACCTCGGGCGTGGCGCTGGCGGTGCTGGTCGAGGAAGGCCAGCGGGTCAGCGCGGGGCAGCCGCTGGTACGGCTCGATCCGGACCGCGCACGCCTGGCGGTTGCGCAGAGCGAGGCACAGATGCGCAAGCTCGAGAACAACTACCAGCGCGCACAGAAGCTGGTCGGCCAGCAGATGGTCAGTGCCGCCGACGTCGACCAGCTGCGCTTCGATCTGGAAAACGTGCGCGCGCAGTATCGCCTGGCCACGCTGGAGCTGTCGTACACCACGGTGGTCGCACCGATCTCCGGCGTGATCGCCTCGCGCTCGATCAAGACCGGCAACTTCGTGCAGATCAACACGCCGATCTTCCGCATCGTCGACAACTCGCGCCTGGAAGCCACCCTCAACGTTCCCGAACGCGAGCTGGCAACGCTGCGTGCCGGCCAGCCGGTGACCCTGTCGGCGGATGCACTGCCGGGCCAGAGCTTCACCGGCATCGTTGATCGCATCGCACCGGTGGTGGATTCGGGCAGCGGCACGTTCCGTGTTGTCAGTGCCTTCGACGGCACTGCCCATTCCCTGCAGCCGGGCATGTTCGGCCGGATCCGCATCGATTACGACCAGCGTGCCGACGCCCTGGTCGTGCCGCGCCTGGCGCTGCTCGACGATGGTGAGCCGGCGGTGTTCCGGGTGCGCGACGGCAAGGTCGCACGCGTTCCGGTCAAGCTGGGTTACGCCGAGGGGCCATGGGTGGAGATCCGTGATGGCCTGGCGGCTGGAGACCAGGTGGTCACCGCAGGCAAGGTCGCGCTGCGCGACGGCACCGCCGTGCAGGTGATCGCTGATCCGAAGGCGAAGACGGCGACGGCCTCGGCCAAGCCGGCAGACAAGGCCGGGAGCCGGCAATGAGCCATCCTGACCACGACCACGGTGCTTCGCCCCACGGCGAAAGCGCCGCCGCCGGCATGCGCGGCGGCCTGGTGGAGTTCGCTACCCGCCGCCGCGTCACCATTGCCATGTGCACGGTCACCCTGCTGCTGTTCGGCCTGATAGCGCTGGGCAGCCTCAAGGTCAACCTGCTGCCGGACCTGAGCTACCCGACGCTGACGGTACGCACCGAATACACCGGTGCGGCACCGACCGAGATCGAAACCCTGATCACCCAGCCGGTGGAAGAAGCCGTGGGCGTGGTCAAGAACCTGCGCAAGCTGAAGTCGGTCTCGCGCACCGGCCAGAGCGATGTGGTGCTGGAGTTCGCCTGGGGCACCAACATGGACCAGGCCAGCCTGGAAGTGCGCGACAAGATGGAAGCGCTGAACCTGCCGCTGGAGGCGAAAGCCCCGGTGCTGCTGCGCTTCAATCCGTCCACCGAGCCGATCATGCGCCTGGTGCTGTCCAGCAAGGCGGCCCCGTCCAGCGATGCCGACGCCATCCGCGAGCTGACCATCCTGCGCCGCTACGCCGACGAGGATCTGAAGAAGAAGCTGGAACCGGTCACCGGCGTGGCGGCGGTCAAGGTCGGCGGCGGCCTGGAGGACGAGATCCAGGTCGACATCGACCAGCAGAAGCTCGCGCAGCTGAATCTGCCGATCGATACCGTCATCAAGCGCCTGAAGGACGAGAACATCAACATCTCCGGCGGTCGGCTGGAAGAGGGCTCGCAGCGCTTCCTGGTGCGTACCGTCAACCAGTTCGCCGACCTGGAGGAGATCCGCAACCTGCTGGTCACCACCCAGGCGTCCAATGGCAGTGCGGCGGACTCCGCGCTGCAGCAGATGTTCAACATTGCCGCCTCCACCGGTTCCGCTGCGGCCATCGCCGCAGCCTCGGCCGCACAGAGCGCATCGTCCGGCGGTGGCTCCAGCGTGGTTGCCAATGGCATTCCCGTCCGATTGAAGGACGTGGCCACCGTGCGCCAGGGCTACAAGGAGCGTGAAGCGATCATCCGCCTCGGCGGCAAGGAATCGGTCGAGCTGGCGATCTACAAGGAAGGCGACGCCAACACCGTCGCCACCGCCGAAGCGCTGCGCAAACGCCTGGAGCAGATCAAGGGCACGTTCCCCGGCGATGCCGAACTGACCACCATCGAGGACCAGTCGCGCTTCATCGAGCATGCGATCAGCGACGTCAAGAAGGATGCGGTGATCGGTGGCCTGCTGGCGATCCTGATCATCTTCCTGTTCCTCCGCGATGGCTGGAGCACGTTCGTCATCAGCCTGTCGCTGCCGGTGTCGATCATCGCCACGTTCTTCTTCATGGGCCAGCTGGGTCTCAGCCTGAACGTCATGTCGCTGGGCGGCCTGGCGCTGGCGACGGGCCTGGTGGTGGACGATTCGATCGTGGTGCTGGAGAGCATCGCCAAGGCGCGCGAGCGCGGGCTGGGCATCCTGCAGGCCGCGATCGAAGGCACCCGCGAAGTGAGCATGGCAGTGGTCGCCTCCACCCTGACCACCATCGCGGTGTTCCTGCCACTGGTGTTCGTCGACGGTATCGCCGGCCAGCTGTTCCGCGACCAGGCGCTGACCGTGGCGATTGCCATCGCCATTTCGCTGCTGGTATCGATGACACTGATTCCGATGCTCAGTTCGCTGAAGGGGCGGCCGCCGCTGGCGTTCCCCGAAGAGCCCGCCAGCGAGGCGTGGCAGCCGGAGCGTCGCTGGCAGAAGCCCGTTGCAGCCGGCCGTCGTGGCTTCGTCGCTGCGGTGCGCTGGACCTTCTATGCGCTGGCCTGGCTGGTGGTGCGTGCCTGCCGCGGCGTTGCCGCCGTGATCGGTCCGGTCATGCGCAAGGCCAGCGATATCGCGATGAAGCCCTATGCGGGGGCCGAACGTGGCTACCTGCGGCTGTTGCCGAGCGCGCTGGCGCACCCCGGCAAGGTGCTGGGCCTGGCCGCGCTGGCGTTTGCAGCCACCATGGCGCTGGTGCCGATGCTGGGCGCCGACCTCATCCCGCAGCTGGCGCAGGACCGCTTCGAGATGACCGTCAAGCTGCCGGCCGGCACGCCGTTGAAGCAGACCGATGCACTGGTCCGCGAACTGCAGCTGGCGCACGGCAAGGGCGAGGGCGTGGCCTCGCTGTACGGCGTCAGTGGCAGCGGTACCCGGCTGGACGCAAGCCCGACCGAGAGCGGCGAGAACATCGGCAAGCTGACCGTGGTGATGGAAGGCGGTGGGGATGCGCGCACCGAAGCGGCCATCACCGAGCGCCTGCGTGGCACCATGGCCGGGCACCCCGGCGCGCAGGTCGACTTCGCGCGGCCGGCACTGTTCAGCTTCTCGACGCCGCTGGAAATCGAACTGCGTGGTCAGGACATGGCCACGCTGGAGCAGGCCGGCCAGCGGCTGGCTGCCCTGCTGCGCGGCAATGCGCACTACGCCGACGTGAAGTCGACGGTGGAGGAGGGCTTCCCGGAGATCCAGATCCGCTTCGACCAGGAGCGCGCCGGTGCACTGGGCCTGACCACCCGCCAGATCGCCGACGTCGTGGTGAAGAAGGTGCGCGGCGATGTGGCCACCCGCTACAGCTTCCGCGACCGCAAGATCGACGTGCTGGTACGGGCACAGGAAGGCGACCGGGCCAGCGTGGAGAGCATCCGCCGCTTGATCGTCAACCCGGGCAGTACCCGTCCGGTCACCCTGGACGCCGTGGCCGACGTGGTGGCCACCACCGGTCCGAGCGAGATCCACCGTGCCGATCAGACCCGCGTCGCGGTGGTCTCGGCCAACCTGCGTGACATCGATCTGGGCGCGGCCATGCGCGAAGTGCAGCAGATGGTCGCCGAACAGCCGCTTGGTGCGGGCGTCGGCCTGCATATCGGTGGCCAGGGCGAGGAGCTGGCGCAGGCGGCAACGTCGCTGATCTTCGCCTTCGGACTGGCGATCTTCCTGGTCTATCTGGTGATGGCGTCGCAGTTCGAATCGCTGCTGCATCCGTTCGTGATCCTGTTCACCATCCCGCTGGCGCTGGTCGGCGCGATCCTGGCGCTGATGCTGACCGGCAAGCCGATCTCGGTGGTGGTGTTCATCGGCCTGATCCTGCTGGTGGGACTGGTCACCAAGAACGCGATCATCCTGATCGACAAGGTCAATCAGCTGCGCGAGGCCGGCGTGGCCAAGCACGAGGCGCTGGTGGAAGGCGCGCGCTCGCGCCTGCGTCCGATCATCATGACCACCCTGTGCACGCTGTTCGGCTTCCTGCCACTGGCGGTGGCGATGGGCGAGGGCGCTGAAGTACGTGCGCCGATGGCGATCACCGTGATCGGCGGCCTGCTGGTCTCCACCCTGCTGACCCTGCTGGTGATCCCGGTGGTCTACGACCTGATGGATCGCCGCGGCGACGCCTACTACCGCGAACGCGGCCGCAAGCACGCCGGCGACGGACTGCGGATCGCAGAAGGTGGCCGCGTCGGCGGCGAGGAGCCGGCATGAGTGTCGCCGAGTTCTCCATCCGCCGTCCGGTCACCACCATCATGTGCTTCGTATCGCTGGTGGTGATCGGCCTGATCGCTTCATTCCGGCTGCCACTGGAGGCTCTGCCGGACATCTCCGCGCCGTTCCTGTTCGTGCAGATTCCGTACACGGGCTCGACACCGGAAGAAGTGGAGCGGACCATCATCCGGCCGGTGGAAGAGTCATTGGCAACGATGACCGGGATCAAGCGCATGCGCTCCTCGGCCACGTCCGAAGCGGCGCTGATCTTCATCGAGTTCAGCGACTGGGACCGTGACATCGCCATCGCCGCTTCGGACGCGCGCGAACGTATCGATGCGATCCGCAGCGACCTGCCTGACGACCTGCAGCGCTACAACGTGTTCAAGTGGTCCAGCAGCGACCAGCCGGTGCTGAAGGTGCGCCTGGCCAGCACCACCGACCTGACGACCGCCTATGACATGCTCGACCGCGAGTTCAAGCGGCGCATCGAGCGCATTCCTGGCGTTGCGCGCGTGGACATCACCGGTGCACCGCCGAATGAAGTCGAGATCGCGATCGATCCCAACCGGCTCAACGCGCACGGGCTGAGCATCAACGAGCTGAGCGAACGGTTGCGCACGCTGAACTTTTCGATCTCGGCCGGGCAGATCGATGACAACGGCCAGCGTGTGCGCGTGCAACCGGTCGGCGAGATCACCGACCTGCAGGAACTGCGCGATCTGGTGATCAACGCCAAGGGCCTGCGGCTGGGTGACATCGCCGATGTGCGGCTGAAGCCGGCGCGGATGAATTATGGCCGCCGCCTGGATGGCAACCCGGCAGTGGGCCTGGACATCTTCAAGGAGCGCAGCGCCAATCTGGTCGACGTCTCGCGCGCGGCGCTGGCCGAAGTCGAAGCGATCCGCGCACAGGCCTCGATGCGCGATGTGCAGATCAAGGTCATCGACAACCAGGGCAAGGCGGTGACCTCCTCGCTGCTGGAGCTGGCCGAAGCCGGTGCGGTGGGCCTGATCCTGTCGGTGACGGTGCTGTTCTTCTTCCTGCGCCACTGGCCGTCCACGCTGATGGTGACGCTGGCCATCCCGATCTGCTTCACCATCACCCTGGGCTTCATGTACTTCGTCGGGGTGACGCTGAACATCCTGACCATGATGGGCCTGCTGCTGGCGGTGGGCATGCTGGTGGACAACGCCGTGGTGGTGGTGGAGAGCATCTACCAGGAGCGCGAGCGCATGCCGGGACAGCCACGGCTGGCCTCGATCATCGGCACCCGCAACGTCGCCATCGCGCTCAGCGCCGGCACCCTGTGCCATTGCATCGTGTTCGTGCCGAACCTGTTCGGCGAGACCAACAACATCAGCATCTTCATGGCACAGATCGCGATCACCATTTCGGTATCGCTGCTGGCGTCTTGGCTGGTGGCGGTCAGCCTGATTCCGATGCTGTCCGCGCGCATGGCCACGCCCAAGCTCGTGCACTCGCAGACCGGCCTGATCGCGCGCCTGCAGCGGCGCTACGCGCAGGTGCTGGACTGGTCGCTGCACCATCGTGGCTGGAGCCTGCTGGGCATCGTGCTGGTGGTGGCCGTCAGCCTGGTGCCGATGAAACTGACCAAGGTGGACATGTTCGGTGGTGAAGGTGGCAAGGACATCTTCATCGGCTACATGTGGAAGGGTGCCTACACCTACCGGCAGATGTCCGAGGAAGTGGCTCGGGTGGAGAACTGGATCGACGAGAACCGTGAGCGCCTGCACGTCAAGCAGGTGTACTCCTGGTACAGCGAGCAGGAAGGCAGCTCGACGGTCGTCACCCTGGACGAGAAGTACGCCAAGGACATCAAGTCACTGCAGGAGGAGCTGCGCAAGGGCCTGCCGAAGTCCGCGCGTACCGACTACTTCGTCGGCAACCAGGGCGGTGATGGTGGTGGCGGCAACCAGGGCGTGCAGGTGCAGTTGATCGGCGATTCCAGCAGCATGCTGCAGGAAATCGGCCAGGAAGTGCTGCCCCTGCTGGCCCAGCGTGCGGAGCTGCGCGACGTGCGCATCGACAATGGCGAGAAGGGCGGTGAACTCAAGGTGCGCGTCGATCGCGAGCGTGCCGCCGCCTTCGGCTTCAATGCCGAGCAGGTGGCCAGCTTTGTCGGCCTGGCATTGCGCGGTGCACCGATGCGCGAGTTCCGTCGCGGCGACAACGAGGTGCCGGTCTGGGTGCGCTTCGCCGGAGCCGAGCAGAGCAGCCCGGAAGACCTGGCCGGCTTCAGCGTGCGTACCGGCGACGGCCGCAGCGTGCCACTGCTGAGTCTGGTCAGCGTCGATGTCGGTTCGTCCGCCACCCAGATCGGCCGAACCAACCGGCAGACCACGCTGACGATCAAGGCCAACCTGGCCGAGAAGATCACCGCACCGGACGGACGCAAGGCGATCGAGGCCGTACTCAAGCCGATGAGCTTCCCGGCCGGCTATGGCTACACCTTCGATGGCGGCGACTATGGCAACGATGACGAGGCGATGCAGCAGATGGTGTTCAACCTGCTCATCGCGTTGGTGATGATCTACGTGGTGATGGCGGCGGTGTTCGAATCGCTGCTGTTCCCGGCGGCGATCATGAGCGGCGTGCTGTTCTCGATCTTCGGCGTGTTCTGGCTGTTCTGGATCACCGGCACCTCGTTCGGAATCATGTCCTTCATCGGCATCCTGGTGCTGATGGGCGTGGTGGTGAACAACGGCATCGTGATGATCGAGCACATCAACAACCTCCGGCGCAGCGGCATGGGGCGTACCCAGGCCCTGGTGGAGGGCTCACGCGAGCGCCTGCGCCCGATCATGATGACCATGGGAACGGCGATCCTGGCGATGGTGCCGATTTCGCTGACCAACACGCAGATGTTCGGCGACGGCCCGGAGTACGCGCCGATGGCCCGTGCCATCGCCGGTGGACTGGCGTTCTCGACCGTGGTCAGCCTGCTGTTCCTGCCGACGATCTACGCGGTGCTGGACGACCTGCGCAATGCCGTGACGCGGCTGATCCGCCGCGCGCGCGGCCTGGAAAAGGTGGCGGCAACGGCCGCCTAGCGTCGAGCTTGCCCGACTACGGGGAACGACAACGTGTTGTGGTGTGGGGAGGCCGGTCGTAGTGGGGCGGCCTCCCTTTTTTTTCGCCGGGCATGGCCCGGCGCTACCATCACCGCCACACGGTATCGCCGGGCCATGCCCGGCGGGGCGTTGCAATCAACCTGCGACCTTGCCCCACACCTGGAAGCCGGTCAGCCACAGGCCGAGCATGCTGCCGAGATTGGTCAGCATGAACGTCAGCACCACGCGGGTGACCCGATTGCGGTACCAGCCCTTCAACGACTGTGCATCGTCGCGCAGCTGCAGGAAATCCTGGTACGCCGGCTTGCGCAGGCGTGCCTCGACCAGCGCCGAGAACGCGCCGGTGGGAATGCTGAGCCGGAACGGCTTGAACGGGGCGACCACGATCGCCGTGAGAATGCTCAGCGGGTGACTGCCGGCCAGCAGACAGCCGAGGCCGGCCAGGCCGCCGGTGTACATCGCCCAGGTGGCCAGCAGTTCGGTGCCCACGCCCAGGCCTCCGCGGTAGAAGCCGACGGCGATGCCGGTGATGACGATGGCAAGGATGCCCAGCGTGAACCACGGGATGTTGCGCTTCTTCGGCACGGCTTCGAGTTCGGCGCGCAACGGTGCCGGTGCATCGGTATCCGTTTCGAGGTATCGCGCCAGGCCCGCCAGATGGCCGGCGCCGACCACCGCCAGCACTTCGCGCTGCCGCGGGTCGTGTTCTTCGCGCAGGCGCGTGGCCATGTAGCGGTCGCGCTCGCCGATGATGGTTTTGTACAGCGCGGGATTCTCGGTCGCGAACTCGCCGAAGCTCGACTCCAGCATGTCGCCCTGCTTGAGCTTCTCGATTTCGTTTTCGCCCACCTCTTCCGATGAGAACAGGCCGGCGCCCAGGCCCGCAACCAGCTTCAGCTTGCCGAAGAAGCCCAGCCGCTGCGAGGCGCGGCGGAAGGTCAGGCCCACCTCTCGGTCGATCAGGTGGACGGGCAGGCCGCGCTCACGTCCCAGTTCGACGGCGCGCTTCAGTTCCGCACCCGGCTCGATGCCGAGCTGTTCGGCCAGACGACGCTGGTAGGCGGAAAGCGCCAGGTTGGCGGCGAACAGGGCAACGCGACCCTTGCGGATCACCTCGACCAGGTCCAGCTTGGCCAACGTGTCCGGATCGCTCAGGGCCTGCAGGCGCTGGGGGTCCAGTTCGACCGCGACGGCATCGAAGCGGCCGCTGTTGATTGCTTTCTCCACCGCCTCGACGCTGGCGTGGGAAACGTGGGCGGTGCCCAGCAGGGTGTAGCGCACGCCGTCGCGTTCAACCACGCGCACCGGCTGGCCGGCGAACAGATCGTCGCCGGTCTCGGGAAGGATTTCGGTCATGGAGTCATTCATTGGAAGGTGCGGTGTCGGCGCCGTCGCCGAGCGCGCGTTGCATCTGCACGGTGTCCAGCCAGCGGCCGTGCTTGCGGCCGAGGCCGCGGAACACGCCGACCAGCTCGAAGCCGAAACGCTCGTGCAGCCTGATCGAAGCGGTATTGGTCGGTTCGCCGATCACCGCCACCATCTGCCGGAAGCCACGTGCGACGCATGCGTCGATCAGCGCCTGCAACAGGCCGGTGCCGACGCCCTGGCCCTGGAACCGTGCATCGACATAGACCGAGTTCTCCACGGTCCACTGGTAGGCAATGCGCGTGCGGTAGGTGTTGGCGTAGGCGTAGCCGGCGACCTGGCCGTCGATCTCGGCGACCAGATAGGGAAAACCGCGGTCGATGATGTCGCGCATGCGGCGCAGCATCTCGGCCGGGTCCGGTATGTCGTACTCGTACGTGTTGACGAAGTCGGTCACTTCGACCGCGTAGATCGCGGTGATCGCGGCGATGTCGGCCGGGCCGGCATCACGGATGAGGACGGCCATGCGCGGCTCCGGTTCAGTCGATGTAGCGCTTGAGCAGATCGCCGTAGGCATCGATGCGGCGATCGCGCAGGAACGGCCAGATGCGGCGCACGTGCTCGCTGCGCTGCAGGTCGACGTCGCATACCAGCACAGCGGCATCGGTGCCGGCTTCGGCCAGGAACTCGCCCTGCGGGCCGAGCACGTGGCTGTTGCCCCAGAACTGGATGCCCGACGCGCCCAGCGGCGAGGCCTCATGGCCGACGCGGTTGCAGCTCAGCACCGGCAGGCCGTTGGCGACGGCATGGCCACGGTGGCTCAGTACCCAGGCATCGCGCTGGCGGGTCTTCTCGTCCTGCACGTCGTCCGGGTCCCAGCCGATCGCAGTCGGGTACAGCAGCAGCTCGGCGCCGGCCAGCGCCATCAGGCGCGCCGCCTCCGGATACCACTGGTCCCAGCACACCAGCACGCCCAGGCGGCCCACCGAGGTGTCGATCGGGGTGAAGCCGATGTCGCCCGGGGTGAAGTAGAACTTCTCGTAGAAGCCCGGATCGTCCGGGATGTGCATCTTGCGGTACTTGCCGAGCAGGGTGCCGTCCTTCTCGAACACCACCGCGGTGTTGTGGTACAGGCCGGCGGCGCGGCGCTCGAACAGCGAACCGACCAGCACCACGCCATGCTTCTTCGCCAGCGCACCCAGGCGCTCGGTGCTCGGGCCCGGGATCGGTTCGGCCAGATCGAACTCGTCAACCGACTCGTGCTGGCAGAAGTAGGGGCCGTTGTGCAGTTCCTGCAGCAGCACCAGCTTGGCGCCCTGCGCTGCCGCTTCGGCCACGCGTGCCTCGATCACCGCCAGATTGGCGGCGGCATCGCCGTGGTTGCGCTCCTGGATCAGGGCGACGGTAAGCGGGCTGCGCGAGTTCATGCGGGTGTTCCTGCGGGGGAAAACCCGCATGTTAGCGCGTATGCGATGCCGCAGCGTGTCGGCCGCTGAACAGGTGCACGCGGCCGGTATCGCCGGGCCATGCCCGGCGTACGAACCGAATGCCGCTGTGCTCGCCGGGCGTGGCCCGGCGCTACCGCATCGTGCTACGCCTTCAGCAGGCCTTCCGGCAGCTGCATGGTGATGCAGTGCAGGCTGCCGTTCTGCCAGATCAGCGAGCGGCAGGGCACCTGGACGATCTCGCGGCCCGGATGGGCCTTGGCCAGCACGTCGCGGGCCAGATCGTCGGCCGGATCACCGTACGCCGGCATCAGCACCGCGCCGTTGACGATCAGGTAGTTGGCGTACGAGGCCGCCAGGCGGCGGCCTTCGTCGATCACCGGCTGTGCCCACGGCAGCGGGAACAGGCGGTATGGCTGACCGTCACGGGTGCGCAGCGCAGCCAGTTCCCTGCCCATCGCCTGCAGCTCGGCGTAGTGCGAGTCGTTCTCGTCGTCGCAGGCCTGGTAGACGATGCTGTCCGCCGAGGCGAAGCGGGCGAGGGTATCGATGTGGGCATCGGTATCGTCGCCTTCCAGGTAGCCGTGGTCGAGCCACAGCACGCGCTCCTGCTGCAGCCAGTCGGCGAGGTCGGCGCTCAGGCTGGCGCGGTCACGATCCGGGTGGCGTTCGTGCAGGCACTTCCAGGTGGTCAGCAGGGTACCTTCACCGTCGGTTTCGATGGCGCCGCCTTCCAGCGCGAACGGGATGCTGCGCACCGGCGCGTCGTTGAAAACGCCGGCCTGGTCGAGCGCGCCCACCAGCTGATCGTCGAGGGTGGCATCGAACTTGCCGCCCCAGCCGGTGAAGCGGAAGTCCAGCAGCTGGAAACCGCCGTCGGCACGTCGCAGGGTGATCGGGCCCGAGTCGCGCAGCCAGGTGTCGTCGTAGGCCGCCGTGGTGAAGTGCACCCTGTCCATGTCGATGCGGTTGGAGCGCAGCCGCATTTCGGCATAGGTCTCCACATCGTCATCGGCCACGCAGATCAGCACCGGCTGGAAGCGGGTGATCGCTGCAACCAGTGCGATATAGGTTTCCTCCACCTGTCCCAGGCGGTCGGCCCAGTCGGTATCGGCGGTGGGCCAGGCAATCAGGACGCCGCTCTGGGCTTCCCACTCGGCAGGAAAACGAAGGGTCTGGTTCATGGTCTCGCTACACAGGCCCGCCCGGGGCGGGTAAAGGGGTCAACGGATCGGCGGTTTCGGGCCGATTTCGTTCGGGTCCGCCTGGTTGGCCACCACGTCGATCACCTTCTGCTTCTCGAAGTAGACAGTGAACTGTGGGTACACCCAGCGGTTGATGGTCGGCCATTGCCGCTTCTGCCCGCCGCGCGGCTGCAGCTGCTCGCTGGGCGCACCGAACTGGCTCTGCACCTGCTGCATGGACTGGCCACGAAGGGGCAGGGCGCCGGCCGGCTTCTCGCGGGCGCGGTCGACAAGCAGAGTGTCGGCCAGGGCCGGCGTGGCGGCAGCCAGAGTGGCCAGCACGGCCAGGGTGGACAGGTAACGCTTCATCTCGATCTACTCCCCAGTGGTCAAGAAAGGCGATTACAGCAAAATCGGCAGGAAAAAGCCGCATAAACAAAAAACCGCCCGAAGGCGGCTTTTTGCATCGGGTCGGTCCCGCGCGGGACCAGCCGCAGCCACGAAGGCTGTTGGGCTCAGCGCTGACGCGCCTTGAAACGCGGGTTCGACTTGCAGATCACGAAGATCTTGCCACGGCGACGGACGACCTTGCAGTCACGGTGACGGGCCTTCGCCGACTTCAGGGAGGACAGGACTTTCATGGCATACCTCGGCGTAAACAGTAGTTGTTCGGGTGGAGCGTGGCCGCGATATGCGAAAGACAATCGGCAGTTGACGCTCGTTCAAGCCCGCCATTCTACCGGGCTTTTCCTCATGGTTTCAAGTGGTTGCACAAAAGATCCGTCGCGGGGTGTCTGGCAGGGGCTAGAATGCCCCCTTCACACGTACTGGGACCCCCATGAATCCACTCGCTCCCGTCCTGACCATCGACGGCCCATCAGGGGCCGGCAAGGGTACCATCAGCCGCATCGTGGCGCGCCGGATGGGCTGGCATTACCTGGATTCAGGCGCCCTGTACCGGGCGGTGGGCGTGGCCGCCAGCTGGGCCGACATCGATACCTCCGACGCCTCGGCACTGGTGCGGTGCACGTTCGATACCCATGTTCAGTTTGTTGAACAGGGTGACGCGATGCGGGTCCTGGTCAATGGCAGCGATGCCACCGACGAACTGCGGCTGGAGACCACCGGCGCGCTGGCGTCGGCCATCGCGGCCATTCCCGAAGTCCGGGCGGCCCTGAAGGAGCGGCAGCGCGCATTCAGGGAGCTGCCGGGCCTGGTCGCGGACGGTCGCGACATGGGTACGGTGATCTTCCCGGATGCCCCCTACAAGGTGTTCCTGACCGCCAGTGCCGAAGAGCGCGCCGAGCGCCGGCATAAGCAGTTGAAAGACAAGGGGGTTTCTGTTAACTTTGATGACCTCCTGCGCGAGATCATGGCCCGCGACGCCCGTGATGCTCAGCGTACCGTGGCGCCCCTGAAGCCGGCAGACGATGCCGTCCTCATCGACACCACAGGCATCGGCATCGCAGATGTCGTTGCCCGAGTGATGGATCTGCTTCCGGTTCCGGCTGCCTGATCCGTTCGCGCGGGAGCACTGCCAGCCGCATCGGTGGTGGTCGCGCAATAGCAGTGCTGTACAAGCTCCGTCGCGCAATGATGCGTGGCGGTTTTCCTACTTCACACACGACCTGCTTTTCCGGGGTCGACCAACAGGCGGGCGGTCGCCCATCCCCGAAGGGACGCCACCGACCCATGTGTCCAACAGAGTAAATCTAATGACCGAATCATTTGCCGAACTGTTTGAAGCCAGCCAGGCCAATCTGGCCAAGCTGAAGCCGGGCGCCATCGTCAGCGGTACCGTTGTTGAAGTCCGCGGCGACGTCGTGGTGATCAACGCTGGCCTGAAGTCCGAAGGCATCGTGCCGATCGAACAGTTCCGTAACGACGCTGGCGAGATCGATGTCGCCGAAGGCGATATCGTCAAGGTCGCCCTCGACTCCATCGAGAACGGCTTCGGCGAAACCGTCCTGTCGCGCGAGAAGGCCAAGCGCGCGATGGTGTGGGACGAGCTGGAAGAAGCGTTGGAAAAGAACGAAACCATCACCGGCCGCATCAGTGGCAAGGTCAAGGGTGGTTTCACCGTGGACATCAAGGATGTCCGCGCCTTCCTGCCGGGTTCCCTGGTCGATGTGCGCCCGGTGCGCGATCCGGCCTACCTGGAAGGCAAGGAGCTGGAATTCAAGCTCATCAAGCTGGACCGCAAGCGTAACAACGTCGTGGTCTCGCGCCGCGCTGTCGTCGAAAGCGAGCACTCGGAAGAGCGCGAGCAGCTGATGGACAAGCTGCAGGAAGGCGCGATCCTGAAGGGTGTCGTCAAGAACCTGACCGACTACGGCGCGTTCGTGGACCTGGGCGGTATCGACGGCCTGCTGCACATCACCGACATGGCATGGAAGCGCGTGCGCCATCCGTCCGAAGTCGTGAACGTCGGCGACGAGCTGGACGTGCGCGTGCTGAAGTTCGACCGCGAGCGCAACCGCGTTTCGCTGGGCCTGAAGCAGCTGGGCGAAGATCCGTGGGACAACATCGCCCGTCGTTACCCGGCCAACAGCCGCGTCTTCGGCAAGGTCTCCAACGTCACCGATTACGGCGCGTTCGTCGAGATCGAGCCGGGCGTCGAAGGCCTGGTGCACGTCTCCGAGATGGATTGGACCAACAAGAACGTCAACCCGTCCAAGGTCGTGCAGGTCGGTGACGAAGTCGAAGTGATGGTGCTGGACGTCGACGAAGAGCGTCGCCGCATCTCGCTGGGCATGAAGCAGGTTGCCGCCAATCCGTGGGAAACCTTCGCTGCCACCCACAAGAAGGGTGACAAGGTGTCCGGCCAGATCAAGTCGATCACCGACTTCGGCATCTTCATCGGCCTGGACGGCGGCATCGATGGCCTGGTCCACCTGTCCGACATCAGCTGGAACACCACCGGCGAAGACGTCGTTCGCAACTTCAAGAAGGGCGATACCCTGGACGCCGTCGTCCTGGCCGTCGACCCGGAGCGCGAGCGCATCTCCCTGGGCGTGAAGCAGCTGGAGCAGGATCCGTTCGGCCAGTACATGGCGGCCAATCCGAAGGGCTCCAAGGTCGAAGGCGTGGTGAAGGAAGTCGACGCCAAGGGCGCCGTGATCGAACTGGCCGACGGCATCGAAGGCTACGTTTCGGCTCGCGACATCGCCAACGAGCGCGTTGACGACGCCACCCAGCACCTGAAGGTCGGCGACAAGGTCGAAGCCAAGTTCGTGGGCATGGACCGCAAGGGCCGTACCCTGCAGCTGTCGATCAAGGCCAAGGACGACGCGGAAATGCGCGAAGTGCTGGAGGAATACCAGTCCGCTTCGGGTGGCACCACCCAGCTCGGCGCGCTGCTGCGTGCCCAGCTGAACGGTAGCAAGTCCGAGTAATCGGGCCCGTTGTTCGTTGTTTCCTGGACGGCCCGGGCACTGCCCGGGCCGTTTCAGGCTGAAATGCCCCTGATGTGAGCCGGTGATGACCAAATCCGAACTGATCGAAATCCTTGCGCGCCGTCAGGCGCACCTGAAGGCCGATGATGTCGATCTGGCGGTGAAGTCGTTGCTGGAAATGATGGGCGGTTCCCTCTCTGTCGGGGATCGCATCGAAATCCGCGGTTTTGGCAGCTTCTCGCTGCACTACCGCCCGCCGCGCCTGGGTCGCAACCCCAAGACCGGCGAATCGGTTGCCCTGCCGGGCAAGCACGTTCCCCATTTCAAGCCGGGCAAGGAACTGCGCGAGCGGGTCAGCAGCGTGCTGCCGCTGGACGCCGATCCCGCCTGAGCGTCCCGTCGCGCCACCGCGTGCGAATCCAGCCGCGAGTCGGATAAGCTACGGTCTCCCGCCCCTGGAGCTGTCGCATGAAGGTCTTTCGTCTGCTGGTCCTGCTGGCGGTGCTGATCCTTGGATTGATCATCGGTGCGGTCAACATGACCGCGATGTCGATCAACCTGCTGTTCACCGAGCTGCATACCTCCGTCGGCGTGGCATTGATCGCCGCCCTGCTGGTGGGCGTGGTGGTCGGCGCCGGCCTGGTGCTGGTGAGCGTGGTCGTTCCGCTCTACAGCCAGCTGCGCCGCGCCAACAAGTCCGCTGCCGCGTCGCCGGCACCGGTCGCTTCCCCCCAATCTTTTGACGGACGTTGATCGAAGATGGATTTCGTCACCGAGTGGTTCTGGTTTTTCCTGTTCGTGCCGCTGGCCGCCCTGGCCGGCTGGGTGATCGGACGGCGTGGCGGTCAGCGCCACGGTGACAACCAGGTCAGCCGACTGTCCAGCACCTACTTCCGTGGCCTGAACTACCTGCTCAACGAGCAGCCGGACAAGGCCATCGAGCTGTTCCTGCACATCGCCGAGCTCGACAAGGAAACCTTCGAGACCCAGGTCGCGCTGGGCCATCTGTTCCGTCGCCGCGGCGAAGTGGACCGCGCCATCCGCCTGCACCAGGGCCTGGTCAACCGCAACGATCTGAGCGATGCGCAGCGCGTGCAGGCGCTGCTGGCGCTGGGCGAGGACTACATGAAGTCCGGCCTGCTGGACCGCGCCGAAACCGTGTTCACCGAGCTGGCCCAGCTGGACCAGCGTGCGCCGCAGGCGCTCAAGCACCTGATCGGGATCTACCAGGCCGAGCGCGACTGGGAGAAGGCGATCGACAACGCCACCCGCTTCGAGGACGTCACCGGCGAGCCGATGGGCAAGCTGATCGGGCAGTTCGAGTGCGAGCTGGCCGAACGCTTCCGTGGCGCCGGCAAGCTGGAAGAGGCGAGGGCGGCCATTGCCCGTGCCTACCAGGCCGATGCGATGTCGGTGCGCGCCGGCATCATCGAAGGACGCCTGGAGAGCGATGCCGGCAATCCCGAAGCGGCGGTGCGAGCCTTCGAGCGTGCTGCGCGCAATGACCCGGAGTATCTGCCGGAACTGCTGCCAGCGCTGATGCAGAACTACCGCAAGGTCGGCGACCTGGGCGGCGCCCGCACCTTCCTTTCGGAAATGACCGAGCACTACCGCGGTATCGCGCCGGTGCTGGCGCTGACCCGGCTGATGGAGGAACAGGAAGGTGTCGCCCCTGCGCGCGCCTATCTGGGCCGCCAGCTCAAGGACCGCCCCTCGGTGCGCGGCGAATCGGCGTTGATCGACCTGACCCTCGCCGAAGGTGCCGATTCCACCGCCACCCTGCACGATCTCAAGCACATCACCGACCAGCTGCTGGTGCGCAATCCGGCCTACCGCTGCACACGCTGCGGCTTCGGTGCGCGCACCCACCACTGGCAGTGCCCGAGCTGCAAGGAATGGGGTACGGTCAAGCCGCTGCTGAACTACGCGGTGCTCTGAATCATGCCCTGGCTCGTGATGGGCGCGCTGCTGGCGTTGGCCCTGCTGAGCGCCGCCCTGACCTGGGCGGCGCGCGGCTACGCGCTGCGCCGGCAGCTGATGGACCACCCCGGGGAACGCCGCAGCCATAGCGTCGCCACGCCACGCGGCGGCGGCATCGCCATTGTCATCAGCCTGCTGGCCACCGCAGCCGTGGCCATGTGGGCGTGGCCGCAGGCCATGCCGAGCCTGCTGGTCGCCGCTGCCGGCCTGCTGCTGGTCGCGGGCATCGGCTGGTGGGACGACCATCGCCCGCTGCCGGCCATGCGCAGGCTGCTTGTTCATTTCATTGCTGCGGGCCTGCTGGCCGGGCTGGTGAAGATCCACGGCGGCAGCTGGCTGCTGGCCCTGCTGGTGCTGTTCTTCACCGCCTCGTTGATCAACATCTGGAACTTCATGGATGGCATCAACGGCATTGCCAGCAGCCAGGCCATCGTGGTCGCGCTGGGGTTCGCTCCGGTGCTGCCCTGGCCGTGGTCATTGCTGGCCATCGCCCTCGGGCTGGCCTGCGTGGGTTTCCTGCCCTTCAACTTTCCGCGCGCACGCATCTTCCTCGGGGATGTCGGCAGCGGAGCGCTGGGCTACGCGGTGGCGGCCGTCGTGGCCGTGGCCAGCCTGCGCACGGACATCAACTGGATCCTCCTGCTGGTGCCGCTGTCACCGTTCCTCGTGGACGCGGGCTTCACACTGCTGGCGCGCATCATTTCCGGGCAACGCTGGATGGAACCCCACACCCAGCACGTCTATCAGCGCGCTGTGCAGGCAGGAGCCAGCCACGCCCTGGTGACAGGGATGTACTTTGTTTTGGGCCTATTCAGTATTACAGTGTTCAATGTCAGTTCGAATCTGCAGCCGAGGTGGGAGGCTGTCGTGGCAATTGCTTGGTTCATCACGCTGAGCATGCTGTGGCTCCTCCTGCGCAATGGAATGCGCCTCCGACAAGGAACTCCTTGAAATATGTCTTCACCCTGGCGGGATAGAATCCTCGGCCTGTTGCCGCGTACGGCCATTGTCTGCCACGACCTGTTCATGGTCTGGGCATGCTGGCAGCTGCTCCATGCCGGTCGTTACTCGATCCTGCCGGACGCGCCTGCGCTGCCGTTGTGGAATGTCGATACCACCCTGGTCCTGCTGCTGCAGGGACTGGTGTTCTGGCGCGTGGGCCTGTATCGCGGCCTGTGGCGGTTTGCCAGTGTCAGCGACCTGCTGAACATCTTCAAAGCCAGCTTCATCGGCATGGTCGCCATCGTCCTGGTGCTGATGTGGAAGCGCTTCAACGGCGTGCCGATGTCGGTGCTGGTGATCTATCCCTTCGCGCTGTCGGCCCTGCTGGGTGCCCCGCGCCTGCTGTATCGCGCATGGAAGGACTACCAGGCGCTGCAGTCCGATTCGAGCGCGCGCCGGGTGCTGATCCTGGGCGCCGGCCAGGCCGCTGAAACGCTGGTCCGCGATCTGCGCCGTTCCGGCAATTTCGAGCCGGTCGGCCTGCTCGATGACGCCCCGCACCTGCGCGGCGCGAAACTGCAGGGCCTGCCGATCCTGGGCACGCTGGACGATGCGCCGGCCGTGGCCCGCGAAACCGCAGCCAAGCTGCTGGTCATCGCCATTCCGTCGCTGGATGCCGCCGGCATGCAGCGCGTGGTCGCCATCTGCGAGAGCACCGGGGTTCCGTTCCGCACCGTGCCCAAGCTCAGTGACATCCTGCAGGGGCAGTCGCTGCCGGGCCAGCTGAAGGAAGTGGCGATCGAGGATCTGCTCGGCCGCAAGCCGATCATGCCGGACTGGAACCTGATCCGTGGCTGGCTGGGCGGGCGCACTGTGATGGTGACCGGCGCCGGTGGTTCGATCGGTTCAGAACTCTGCCGCCAGTGCGCGCGCCACGGTGCAGGCCGCATCGTCCTGCTGGAGATCAGCGAACTGCTGCTGTTGACCATCGAAGGCGAACTGCGCCGCAGTTTTCCCGACATCGAGATCGAAGCCGTGCTGGGTGACTGCGGTGACCCCGCAGTGATCCGCCATGCGCTGTCGCTGCACCCGGTCGATACGGCCTTCCATGCTGCCGCCTACAAGCATGTGCCGGTACTGGAACGGCAGCTGCGCGAGGCGGTGCGCAACAACATCCTGGCCACGGAGAACGTCGCCCGTGCCTGCCTGGAGGCACACGTCGAGCACTTCGTGTTCATCTCCACCGACAAGGCGGTCGATCCGGTCAATGCGCTGGGTGCCAGCAAGCGCTACGCCGAGATGATCTGCCAGAGCCTGGACCAGAAGTCCACGCATACCCGCTTCGTCACCGTGCGCTTCGGCAACGTGCTGGCGTCGGCGGGCAGCGTCGTGCCGTTGTTCCGCGAGCAGATCCTCAAGGGCGGGCCGGTCACGGTCACCGACCCGGAGGTCAGCCGCTATTTCATGACGATCCCCGAGGCCTGCCAGCTGATCCTGCAGGCGGCCGCCTCGGCGTCGCATGGCGCCATCTATACGCTCGACATGGGTGAGCCGGTGCCGATCCGGGTGCTGGCCGAGCAGATGATCCGGCTGGCCGGCAAGCAGCCGTACAAGGATATTCCGATCATCTACACCGGGCTGCGCCCGGGTGAGAAGCTGCACGAGACGCTGTTCTATTCCGACGAGGACTATCGTTCGACCGCGCACCCCAAGATCCTCGAAGCCGGCGTGCGCGCGTTCTCGCGTGACATGGTGCTCGGCAACGTTCCGAAGCTGCGCGAAGCGATCAGCAGCTACGACATCGACACCATCCAGGAGATCCTGTTCGCGACGATGCCGGAGTTTTCTCCAATCGAACAGGATGCTTACATCTCATCCGCTAAAGTCGTGCCGTTTCCGACACGCGAGGCCAACAGGCACTAATGAGCAAGCGAATTCGTAAAGCAGTTTTTCCCGTGGCAGGGCTCGGGACGCGCTTCCTGCCGGCGACCAAGACGGTGCCGAAAGAAATGCTGCCGATCATCGATCGTCCGCTTATCCAGTACGCTGTTGATGAGGCCATAGAAGCCGGCTGCGATACGCTGGTGTTCATCACCAACCGCTACAAGCACGCGGTCGCCGACTATTTCGACAAGGCGTATGAGCTGGAACAGAAGCTCGAGCGCGCCGGCAAGCAGGAGCAGCTGGAGATGATCCGCCACGTGCTGCCCAATGGCGTGCGTGCGGTCTTCGTGACGCAGGCCGAAGCGTTGGGTCTGGGCCACGCGGTGCTGTGTGCCAAGGCCGTGATCGGTGACGAGCCGTTCGCCGTGCTGCTGCCGGACGATCTGATCTGGAACCGCGGCGACGGTGCGTTGAAGCAGATGGCCGATCTCAATGAGGCCAGCGGTGCCAGCGTGATCGCCGTCGAGGACGTGCCGCACGACAAGACCGCCAGTTACGGCATCGTGGCCACCGAGGCCTTCGATGGCCGCAAGGGCCGTATCTCGCAGATCGTGGAGAAGCCGAAGCCGGAGGACGCCCCCAGCGATCTGGCGGTGGTCGGCCGCTATGTGCTGAGCCCGAAGATCTTCGATCTGCTGGAGCAGACCGGCAGTGGTGCCGGTGGCGAGATCCAGCTGACCGATGCGATCGCGCAACTGCTGAAGACCGAGCAGGTCGATGCCTACCGTTTCGAGGGCACCCGTTTCGACTGCGGCACGCACCTAGGGCTGGTCGAGGCGACGATCCGCTTCGCGCTGGACAACCCGAAGCTGGCGGGTCCGGCGCGCGAGAAGCTGGCGGCGATGCTGGCGGAATAACGGATTTCTTCAAGCGCTCCGTCTTGGCGCCTTGATTGATACGTTGGGGGAGGGGGCGGATGGCCCTCTCCAAAACACGCCAAAGCCCTTCCATGGTGCTCGATGGCGCCATCCATGGCGCCAACGGTTTTGGAGAGGGCCATCCGCCCCCTCTCGACAGTTTCCTGCGGGCGCGGACGGGAAGGGCGGAATCAAAGACAAGAGCACAAGAAAAAAGGCAGCCACCGGCTGCCTTTTCTCTTGTTGGGATCAGATCCCTTTGCGCAGCAAAAGGATCTGACCCCAGCTTTTGATCTTGCCTTTGCTAAACCCTCCGCCGCGCGGAATGTTGGGTGGCACGGGTGGGTGAGGCTGGCCGGGACTGTCAGCGGCATGGATGCCGCTGCCAAGCCCCCAAGGACGGGTTCACGGCGTGTCCCGGGCAGTCTCACCTACCCGGGCCCTGCAGCAGACCGACATCCCGCCGGCAACGCTTTGAACCTTACAGCGCCTCGAAAATACCCGCCGCGCCCATGCCGGTGCCGATGCACATCGTCACCATGCCGTACTTCTGCTGGCGACGACGCAGGCCGTGCAGCAGGGTCGCGGTACGGATCGCACCGGTGGCACCCAGCGGGTGGCCCAGGGCGATCGCACCACCCAGCGGGTTCACCTTGTCCGGGTCCAGGCCGCAGTCACGGATCACCGCCAGCGACTGCGCGGCGAAGGCTTCATTGAGCTCGATCCAGTCCAGCTGATCCTGGTTCAGGCCAGCCTGCTTGAGTGCCTTCGGGATCGCGGCGATCGGGCCGATGCCCATCACTTCCGGGCGCACGCCGGCCACCGAGAAGCTGACGAAGCGCGCCAGCGGTGTCAGGCCGTAGTCCTTGATCGCCTGTTCCGACGCCAGCAGCACGGCACCGGCGCCGTCGCTCATCTGCGACGAGTTGCCGGCAGTGACGGTGCCACCGAACTGGCCATTGCGGAATACCGGGCGCAGCTTGGCCAGGCCTTCGGCCGAGGAATCCGGGCGCGGGCCTTCGTCGGTATCGGCAACCTTGTTGCGGGTGATGATGCGCTGGCCATCGGCCAGGTCCGGCAGGTGCGAGACGATCTCGTACGGGCTGATCTCGTCCTTGAACTCGCCCTTCTGGATCGCAGCCATCGCCTTCTGGTGCGAGGCCAGGGCGAACGCGTCCTGCTCTTCGCGCGAGACCTTCCACTCTTCGGCCACCTTCTCGGCGGTGATGCCCATGCCGTAGGCGATGGCCACATGGTCGTTGTCGAACACGCTCGGTGCCATCGCGATCTTGTTGCCCATCATCGGCACCATCGACATCGACTCGGTGCCGCCGGCCAGCATCAGGTCGGCGTTGCCCAGGCGGATCGCATCGGCGGCCTGCGCAACGGCCTGCAGGCCGGAGGAGCAGAAGCGATTGACGGTCTGCGCCGCGATGGTGTTCGGCAGGCCGGCCAGCAGCACGCCGATGCGCGCCACGTTCATGCCCTGCTCGGCTTCCGGCATCGCGCAGCCGATGATCGCATCATCGATGCGGTTGACGTCCACGCCCGGCGCCTGCGCGACAACGCTGCGCAGCACGTGGGCAAGCATGTCGTCGGGGCGGGTATTGCGGAACATGCCCTTGGGCGCCTTGCCCACCGGGGTACGGGTGGCGGCGACGATGTAGGCGTCCTGGATTTGCTTGGTCATTGCAGTGATCTCTCGAATAGGTTTTGTAGAGTCGAGCCATGCTCGACTGCCACAGCAGGTGATGCCGGCCCGGGGGCCGGCACCCGCCATCAATCAGTTGCGCAGCGGCTTGCCGGTCTTGAGCATGTGCGCGATGCGGGCCTGGGTCTTTTCCTGCTGGGCCAGTTCGACGAAGTGCTTGCGCTCCAGGGTCAGCAGCCACTCTTCATCGACCAGGGTGCCGCGATCGACCTTGCCGCCGCACAGCACGGTGGCGATGCGCTCTGCAATCTCGTAGTCGTACGGGCTGATGAAGCGACCTTCCAGCATGTTGACCAGCATCATCTTGAAGGTGGCGATGCCGACGTCGCCGGCCACCTGGATGCGGCGTGCCGGCAGCGGCGGACGGTAGCCGGCTTCGGCCAACGCGCGGGCTTCGGCCTTGGCGATGTACAGCGCCTCATAGCTGTTGAACACCACCTTGTCGGTGCTGCGCAGCAGACCCAGCTCCTTCGCGTTGACCGCCGAGTTGGACACCTTGGCCATGGCCACGGTCTCGAAGGTCTTCTTCAGTTCGGCGAACACGTCGCCGCCCGGGCCGGCCGCCTGCGAGGCACGCACGGCCAGTTCCTTCAGGCCGCCACCGGCCGGCAGCAGGCCGACGCCGGCTTCCACAAGGCCGATATAGCTTTCCAGGAAGGCCACGGTCTTGGCGCTGTGCATCTGGAACTCGCAGCCACCGCCCAGGGCCAGGCCGCGCACGGCAGCCACCACCGGCACCAGCGAGTACTTGATGCGCTGGCTGGTGCGCTGGAAGTTGGCGACCATCTGCTCGAACTGGTCGACCTTGCCGGCCTGCAGCAGGCCCAGGGCGCCGGCCAGATCGGCACCGGCGGAGAACGGTTCCTTCTGCTGCCAGATCACCAGGCCCTGGAAGTCCTTCTCGGCGCGCGAGACGCATTCCTGCAGGCCATCGAGCACCTGGTCGGAGACGGTGTTCATCTTGGTCTTGAAGCTGACCACGGCGATACCGTCGCCGTCGTGCCACATGCGCAGGCCATCGTTCTCGAACACGGTCTCGCCCGGCGCGAACGTTTCGCCCAGCAGCGGATCCGGGAAGCGCTGGCGCTGGTACACCGGCAGCGACGAGCGCGGCAGCTTGGCGTTGCGCGACGGGCTGTAGCTGCCCTCGGCGGCGTGCACGCCGTCGCGGCCATCGAAGACCCAGTCCGGCAGCGGGGCGTTGCTCATGCTCTTGCCGGCGACGATGTCATCGGCGATCCACTGCGCGACCTGCTTCCAGCCCGCGGCCTGCCAGGTCTCGAACGGGCCCAGCGACCAGCCGTAGCCCCAGCGGATCGCGAGATCGACGTCGCGCGCGGTCTCGGCGATGTCGGCCAGGTGGTAGGCGCTGTAGTGGAACAGATCGCGGAAGGTCGCCCACAGGAACTGTGCCTGCGGATGCTGGCTCTCGCGCAGCTTGGCGAACTTCTCGGCCGGGTTCCTGATCTTCAGGATCTCGACCACCTCCGGTGCGGCGCTGCGGTCGGCCGGACGGTAGTCCTGCTTTTCCAGATCGAGCACGACGATGTCCTTGCCGACCTTGCGGAAGATGCCGGCTCCGGTCTTCTGGCCCAGTGCGCCCTTGGAAATCAGCGCGTCCAGCCACTTGGGCGACTTGAAGAATTCATGCCACGGGTCGTTCGGCAGGGTGTCGCCCATGGTCTTGATCACGTGCGCCATGGTGTCCAGGCCGACCACGTCGGAGGTGCGGTAGGTCGCCGACTTCGGGCGCCCGACCAGCGGCCCGGTCAGGCCATCGACTTCATCGAAGCCCAGGCCGAACTGCTGGGTGTGGTGGATGGTCGACAGGATCGAGAACACGCCGATGCGGTTGCCGATGAAGTTCGGGGTGTCCTTGGCGTAGACCACTCCCTTGCCCAGGGTGGTGACCAGGAACTCTTCCAGGCCTTCCAGCACGGCGGCATCGGTGGTCGAGGCCGGGATCAGCTCAGCCAGGTGCATGTAGCGCGGCGGATTGAAGAAGTGCACGCCGCAGAAGCGGTGGCGCAGCTGTTCCGGCAGCACGTCGGCCAGCTTGTTGATGCCCAGGCCGGAGGTGTTGGACGCCAGCACGGCGTGATCGGCCACGAACGGTGCGATCTTCTTGTAAAGGTCCTGCTTCCAGTCCATGCGCTCGGCAATGGCCTCGATGATCAGGTCGCAGTCCTTCAGCTGCTCCAGCCCCGACTCGTAGTTGGCCGGGGTGATCGCTTCGGCCAGCGACTTGCTGGCCAGCGGCGCCGGGCTGAGCTTGCCCAGGTTGGCGATTGCCTTCAGCACGATGCCATCGGCCGGACCTTCCTTGGCGGGCAGGTCGAACAGCACGGTGTCGACGCCGGCGTTGGTGAGGTGGGCGGCGATCTGGGCACCCATGACGCCGGCACCCAGCACGGCGGCGCGGCGGACTAGCAGGGAATTGGACATGGTGTAAGGGCCTTTGTTGGTCAGCAGTTACTGGGTGGAATCAGGCGGAGGCGGGCAGGGCGCTGCCGCTGCGTGCGGCGGCGCGGAACCCGGCTTCGGCGAAATGGATGAGCTCGTGGGCTGCCTGGGCACGATGCGCCGCTTCGGTGACACCGGCGGGACGCTTGATCAGCCCGAAATCGGCCATGGCGTAGGTGAGCGAGCCGGCCAGGAAATCCAGCCGCCAGTACAGCTCTTCCTTGCTCAGGTCAGGCACGCACTCGGCGATGGCCTTGCCGAACGCACGCAGCACGTGGCCGTAATGGTCGGACAGGAACTTGCGCAGGTTGTCGTTTTTTTCGGCGTAGGCGCGGGCGATCACGCGGACGAAGGCGCCGCCGCTCTGGCGGTCCTGGGCCAGCGCCAGCGCCGGCTCCACGAAGGCGGCCAGCACCGGGCGCAGTTCACCAGGGTGTTCGCTGCGGGCGCGTTCGAGCTGGGCCATGCGGGCGCCGGTCATCTCGTCCATGCGACGGCGGAACACCTCGTTGACCAGGTTTTCCTTGGAACCGAAGTGGTAGTTGACGGCGGCGATGTTGACGTCGGCCTGGCTGGTGACCTGGCGCAGCGACGTGCCGGCAAAGCCGTGCAGGGCGAACAGCTCCTCCGCGGCACCGAGGATCCGGTCCTTGGTCGAGAAGTGGGCGGGCTTGGCCATCGGGCAGGCGGACCTTAATCAAACGATTGTTTGATACTAGAACCAGACGGCAGCGTATGGCATTTTGCAGTGCAGCAAAACGCGGGGTCCGGTCAGATTTCACTCAGGTGGGTGAATGGGGTACAGCCGGGGGCGGATCCCCGCAGGGGGCTCGGACCCCGGCGCCACGAGCCGCCAGCCAGGGGCGCACTACCACCGCGCCGCTTTATCTTTTACAATTCGCCTACGTTTATCAGGCTAAGCCCGCGTTCCGACGCGGGTTTTTTTCATGTACCCTTCGGGCCATCAGCGGCCCGATTCCATTGGAGACATCCCATGGCGCTGGAGCGCACCCTTTCGATCATCAAGCCGGACGCCGTTGCCAAGAACGTCATCGGCGAAATCTACGCCCGCTTTGAAAAGGCCGGCCTGAAGGTCGTCGCCGCCAAGTACAAGCAGCTGTCGCGCCGTGAAGCCGAAGGCTTCTACGCCGTGCACCGCGAGCGTCCGTTCTTCAACGCCCTGGTCGAGTTCATGATCTCCGGCCCGGTGATGATCCAGGCCCTGGAAGGCGAGAACGCCGTGCTGGCCCACCGCGACCTGCTGGGCGCCACCAATCCGAAGGAAGCCGCGCCGGGCACCATCCGCGCCGACTTCGCTGAATCCATCGATGCCAATGCCGCCCACGGCTCGGACTCGGTCGAGAATGCCGCGATCGAAATCGCCTACTTCTTCGCCGCGACCGAAGTCGTCTCGCGCTGAGAGTGATGCCGTGAACGAGGTCGTACAGACACCCGCCATCCAGCCGCTGCCGAAGTCGGCACCCACGGCCGGCAAGCAGAACCTGCTCGACCTCGATCGCGCGGGCCTGGAGACGTTTTTCGTCGAGGTTCTCGGCGAGAAGAAGTTCCGTGCCCACCAGGTGATGAAGTGGATCCACCACCGCTACGTCACCGACTTCGATGAGATGACCGATCTCGGCAAGGTCCTGCGCGCCAAGCTGCAGGATCATGCCGAGGTCGTCGTTCCCAACATCGTGTTCGACAAGCCCTCCGCCGACGGCACCCACAAGTGGCTGCTGGCGATGGGCGTGGATGGCAAGAACGCCATCGAGACCGTGTACATCCCGGACAAGACCCGCGGCACGCTGTGCGTGTCCTCGCAGGTCGGCTGCGGGCTGAACTGCACGTTCTGCTCCACTGCCACCCAGGGCTTCAACCGCAACCTGACCACCGCCGAGATCATCGGCCAGGTGTGGGTGGCTGCGCGCCACCTGGGCAACGTGCCGCACCAGATGCGCCGTCTCACCAACGTGGTGATGATGGGCATGGGCGAGCCGCTGATGAATTTCGACAACGTCGTGCGTGCCATGAGCGTGATGCGCGACGATCTGGGCTATGGCCTGGCGAACAAGCGCGTGACGCTGTCCACGTCCGGGCTGGTGCCGCAGATCGACCGCCTGTCCAGCGAGAGTGATGTCTCCCTGGCGGTGTCGCTGCACGCACCGAACGACGAGCTGCGCGAGACGCTGGTGCCGCTCAACAAGAAGTACCCGATCGCCGAGCTGATGGCCTCGTGCGCGCGCTACCTGCGCGCCAACAAGCGTCGCGAGTCGGTGACCTTCGAATACACCCTGATGAAGGGCATCAACGACCAGCCCGAGCATGCCCGCCAGCTGGCCCGGCTGATGCGCCAGTTCGACAACGCGGTGCAGGCCAAGGACTCGGGCAAGGTCAACCTGATCCCGTTCAATCCGTTCCCGGGTACCCGTTACGAGCGTTCCGAGGAAGCCGACATCCGCGCGTTCCAGAAGATCCTGCTCGACAGCAACGTGCTGACGATGGTCCGCCGCACGCGCGGCGACGACATCGACGCCGCCTGTGGCCAGCTCAAGGGCCAGGTGATGGACCGCACCCGCCGCCAGGCGGAGTTCAACAAGACGCTGCAGGCGGGGAAGGGGAGCGATGCGGCCGCCTGACCGCTTCCGGCTGGCGCTGCTTGCGGGCGTGCTGGCCATGGCGGTCGGTGCCTGCTCCTCCACGCCCAAGGGCCGGCTCGGTCCCAGCGAAGCGCCGGTCTATTCGGTGCGTGACCCGGACGGCGTGCGTCGCCAGGTGCGCGTGAACGACCTGCTGGTGCTGGCCTCGCGCGACATGCAGCTGGGCAATCTGGACGGTGCCGAGAGCAAGGCCCGCCAGGTGCTGAAGCTGCAGCCCGACGAGCCTGACGCACTGGTCCTGCTGGCCGGCATCGATGACCGCCGCGGCCGCACCCGGCAGGCGGGCGAGGGCTTCCGCAGGGCCGCAGAGCTGGCCCCGCAGCGCGGTGACGTACTCAACAACTATGGCGCCTGGCTGTGCCAGCAGGGGCAGGCGGCCGAGTCGCTGGTGTGGTTCGATCGTGCGCTGCAGGCGCCGGGCTATGCCACGCCGGCCGAGGCGCAGGCCAACGCGGGGGGCTGTGCGCTTGACGCGGGGCAGCCCGAACGGGCCGAGCGCGACCTGCGTGCCGCACTCGCGGTGGCTCCGGCCAACCCGGTCGCCCTGGAGGCGATGGCCCAGCTGAGCTTCCGCCAGGGCCGCTACATGGAGGCCCGGGCCTTCGCCGAGCGCAGGATTTCGGCTGCACCCGCAACACGTTCCGTGTTACAACTTGCGTCTCAAATCGAGGCGCGGCTGGGCGATCACGCAGCATCCGATCGCTATCTGCAGCGGATTCGACAGGAATTTCCGCAGGATGCGGGCTCCTAACTCCAGGGTTGATGCATTGTGATTGATGACCAGACTGTGAGCGCTCTCGAGACTGCGGCCGGCTGTGGCACCCGCCTTCGCCAGGCCCGCGAGGCGGCCGGACTGACCCTTGACGACGTCGGACAGCGGCTGCGCATGCCGGTCCAGGTAGTCAGGTCGCTGGAAGAAGAACAGTGGCAGAAGCTCGGTGCGCCGGTGTTCGTCCGCGGCCAGCTGCGCAGCTATGCGCGCCTGCTGAATGTGGATGTGAGCGAACTGCTGGAGCAGGCCCAGGTGGGCCCGGTGGTCCCGCCGACCCTGGTCAGCCATACCCATACCCCGCGTGCGCGCCGGATCGCCGAGAACCTCGGCCGGCGCGTGCTGTATGTCGGCATCACCGCGGTGCTGGCCGTGCCGGTGTGGTTCGCCACGCGCGGCCATTTCGATGGCGGCACGCCGTCGCCGAACACCGCCTCGCTGGACGTGATCCCGGCGACCGTGCCGGTCACCCCCGCCGCCGACGGCGCCGAGCCGGTGGCATCGACGGAGACCTCGGTGGCGTCCACCGCCAAGCCGGCCGCGACCCCGTACGTCGCCTCGCTGGCGCCGGTACCGCGTCCGGCCGCCACTGCGGCGGGTGCCGGCACCACGCTGGAGATGCAGTTCAACGGAGACAGCTGGGTCGACATCGGCGGCCCCGATGGCAGCACCGTCGAGAAGGCGCTGATCCGGTCGGGCGAGAGCCGAAGCTTCACCCCGGGCCAGGTGACCCGGGTCACTCTGGGCAACGCCTCGGCGGTCCAGGTTCAGCAGAACGGCGCTATCGTCGATCTGGCGCCCTACCAGCGAGCCAACGTGGCACGCTTTCAGGTATCCTCTGAAGGCTCCGTGGTCCCGGTTTCGCACTGAGGCGCGGTTTCACCACCTTCGATAATCCCAATGGTCCCTCCCGATGGGCGGGGCGAGAGTACGCATGGCGATCGACGATCTGCTCGACGAGCACGAACAAAGTGAACGCGTCCGCAGCTGGCTGCGGAAGAATGGCGCCAGCATCATCGGTGGCGTGGCCATCGCCATCGGCGCCATCGCCGGCTGGCAGTGGTGGCAGACGCAGCAGGGCGGCAAGCTGGCCTCGGCCAATGTCGAGTACCAGAAGGCACTGGTGGGTCTGCAGCAGAACAAGCTCGACGACGCCGCCAAGGCGGTGAAGGCGCTCGAAGCCGGTCCCTCCAGCATCTACGGCGACCTCGCGGCGCTGCAGCTGGCCAAGGCCCAGGTCGACGCCGGCAAGAACGAAGAAGCCCTGGCGACGCTGCGCAGCGTGAAGGTCGAAGGTGACCTGCAGCGCGTGGTCGACCAGCGCGTGGCCCGCCTGCTGGTCGCTACCGGCAAGGCCGACGAGGCCATCTCCCTGCTGGGCAGCGCCACCGACAGCGGCAGCCTGGAGATCCATGGCGATGCGCTTATGGCCCAGGGCAAGCGTGATGCCGCCCGCGAACAGTACGAGAAGGCGTTGAAGACGCTGGACGTGGCGGCGCCGCAGCGGCGCCTGCTGGAAACCAAGGTTATGGACGCCGGCGGCACCGTCGCCGCCCCTGCGGAGTCGGTTTGATGAGTCAGAAGGTCATGATCACCCGCGTCGCCACCGTGCTGCTGCTCGGCGTGGCGCTGTCCGGCTGCAGCACCATGAAGGGCTGGTTCGCCGGCAAGGACGCGGAAGCGAAGAAGGCGCAGGAGCCGGCCGAACTGGTCAAGTTCGAGCCGACCCTGAAGGTCAACAAGGCCTGGTCGGTCAATCTGGGCAAGGGTGAGCGTCGCATCGGCGTGCGCCAGGGCCCGGCGGTGGCCAACGGTCACGTGTTCGCTGCGGCGATCACCGGTGGCGTGCACGCCATCGACCTGCAGACCGGCAAGAAGGTCTGGACCTGGGAGCCGAAGAAGGAAAAGAAGAAGGACAAGCTGCGCCTATCCGGTGGCCCGGGTGTTGGCGAGAACCTCGTCGTGATCGGCACGCTCGACGGCCAGGTCATCGCGCTGGACATCAATGACGGCAGCGAGAAGTGGCGCGCCCGCGTGCCCGGCGAAGTGATCGCCGCGCCGGCGGTGGCCCAGGGCATGGTGTTCGTGCGCAGCAACGACGGCCGCATCACCGCCTTCGACGTGGGCAACGGCACCCAGCGCTGGTTCAACCCGAGCGAACTGCCGGCGCTGACCGTGCGTGGCAATGCGCCGGTGGTGACCGGTCCGGGCGTGCTGTTTATCGGCAGGGATGACGGCGCCATCGCCGCGCTGGCCATGCAGGATGGCCGCACCCTGTGGGAACAGAACGTGGGCAGCGCTGAAGGGCGCACTGAGCTGGAGCGCATGGCCGACATCGACGGTGCGCCGGTGCTCGATGGCAACACGCTGTTCGTGAGCAGCTTCAAGAACCAGACGATGGCCATCGAAGGCCCGACCGGTCGCCCGCTGTGGGCGCGCGACCACGGCGGTGCCGGTGGCGTGGCGGTCTCGTCGGGCAATGTGTTCGTCACCGACAACAAGGGTGGCGTGTTCGGCCTGGACAAGGCCAGTGGCGCGGCGATGTGGTCGCAGACCGGGCTCGCCCGGCGCCTGCTGACCGGCCCGGCACTGCACGGCGACTACGTGGTGGTCGGCGACTACAAGGGATACGTGCACTGGCTGCAGACGTCCGATGGCGCGATGGCGGCGCGGGCCAAGAGCGGCGGTGAAGCTCTGCTGGCCCAGCCGATCGTCGTCGACGGGGTGCTGCTGGTGCAGAACGTGGATGGCAAGCTGACCGCCTTCCGGTTGGCAAATTAATACGGAGTAATCGCGATGCTGCCTTTGGTCGCCCTGGTTGGACGGCCGAATGTCGGCAAGTCGACCATTTTCAATGCGTTGACCCGCACCCGTGACGCCCTGGTCCATGACCAGCCCGGCGTCACCCGTGATCGCAACTACGGCGTCTGCCGCCTCGACGAGGACAATCATTTCCTCGTCGTGGACACCGGCGGTATCGCCGGGGAAGACGAGGGTCTGGCGGGCGCTACTACGCGTCAGGCCCGGGCCGCTGCCGCCGAAGCCGACCTGATCCTGTTCGTCGTCGATGCCCGCGAGGGCACGTCGGCGCTGGATGACGAGATCCTGTCGTGGCTGCGCAAGCTGTCGCGTCCGACCCTGCTGCTCATCAACAAGATCGACGGCACCGACGAGATGGCCGTGCGCTCGGAATTCGCGCGCTACGGCTTCAGCGAGATGCTGACGGTTTCGGCCGCGCATCGTCAGGGCCTGGACGATCTGCTCGATGAAGTGATCCAGCGCCTGCCGGAAGAGGGCAGTGGCGAAGAGCTGGACAACGATCCGAACCGTGTGCGCATCGCCTTTGTCGGCCGCCCCAACGTGGGCAAGTCGACCCTGGTCAACCGCATCCTCGGCGAGGAGCGCATGATCGCCTCCGACGTGCCCGGCACCACCCGCGATTCGATCGCGGTGGACCTGGAACGCGATGGCCGCGAATACCGCCTGATCGACACCGCCGGCCTGCGTCGCCGCTCGCGGGTGGACGAGGTGGTCGAGAAGTTCTCGGTGGTCAAGACCATGCAGTCCATCGAGCAGTGCCAAGTGGCCGTGCTCATGCTGGACGCCACCGAAGGCGTGACCGACCAGGACGCCACCGTGCTGGGGGCCGTACTCGACGCCGGCCGCGCCCTGGTGATCGCCATCAACAAGTGGGATGGCCTGACCGAGTACCAGCGCGAGCAGGCCGAAACCATGCTGTCGCTGAAGCTGGGCTTCGTGCCGTGGGCGGAATCGGTACGCATCTCGGCCAAGCATGGCTCGGGCCTGCGTGAGCTGTTCCGTGCGGTGCACCGCGCCCACGAATCGGCGAACAAGACGTTCACCACCAGCGAAGTGAACAAGGCGCTGGAAGTGGCCTACGAGACCAACCCGCCGCCGACCATCCGCGGCCACGTCTCCAAGCTGCGTTACGTGCACCCGGCCGGGGCCAACCCGCCCACCTTCATCGTGCATGGCACGCGCCTGAAGGAGCTGCAGGAGTCGTACAAGCGCTACCTGGAGAACTTCTTCCGCAAGCGCTTCAAGCTGATCGGCACGCCGGTGGTGTTCCTGTTCCGCGAAGGTGCCAACCCGTACGAGGGCAAGAAGAACGTGCTGACCGAACGGCAGATCAAGGCCAAGCGGCGCTTGATGAAGCACGTCAAGGGCAAGTAACCGGAAAGGCGGCCGCAGGGCCGCCTTTTTCGTTGTACCGCGCCACGAGGGCACACTTGCCCATAGCGGGGGCGGGTGCCGGCTGTGTGTGGCGGGGTGGGGCGCTCCCGTGCCCCCTGCGGTCCACCGTTGCTTGTGGCGCACTTTGCATATCTCTTGGCGCACACTGCGATGGCGTTTAACGCCCGCAGGCGTAAATTGGCTTAACCCGTCATCTACAAGGCTCGGGCAGTCAGGCACCAAGAGGATAAGCACGTGGCAAGAAATGGAACGTTTAGCTTGAACATTGGCTGGCAGGCACTGCTGTCGGACCTAGGAGTTCACAGCGGTCATGTCCTGCGAAAGGCAGGGCTGCCGGATGACATCCTCTCTCGCGACAACCACGGGCTAACGACCGCCGAGTATTTTCGGTTCTGGGGCGCCTTGGAGGATGAAGTTCACGATCCCTTGTTTGCGTTGCGAATCGTAGAAATGGTGTCAGCGGAGTCTTTTGATCCGCCTTTGTTTGCGGCTCTCTGTAGTGCGAACCTTCTGCAGGCTGTCCAACGTTTGGCGAAATACAAACAGTTGGTCGCCCCTATGAGCTTGGACGTTGAGGTTGATGAAGCTGGAGCAATGACAATCTCGCCGCGCTGGTCGTCCACCCCGTCTGAGGTGCCCTACTCATTGCAGGTCGCCGAACTAGCGTTCTTCTTGAAACTGGCCAGACTCGCAACGCGTGAGCCGGTTCGTGCGCTACGAGTCTGCCTTCCAACCACGCCACCTCGTGCTTATGCGCAACAGTACGAGAAGTACTTTGGCACGACCGTACGAGGCAGCGCGGGCCCAAGCATCGCGTTCAGTGCAACTGACCTGCGGCGCCCCTTCCTCACGCTAAACGAGGGTATGTGGCGCGTTTTCGAGCCCGACCTTCGCCGGCGACTCAATGAGCTCGATGCTACTGCTACCACCTCCGAGCGGGTGCGTGCAGTCCTACTGGAATTGCTGCCGGCCAGCTCGGCCACGATTGAACGCACGGCGGAGAGGTTGGGCATGAGCAAGCGAACGTTGCAGCGTCGCCTAGAGGATGAAGGTCACAGCTTTCGCTCACTAGTCAACGGCACGCGGGAGAACCTTGCCAGGCACTATCTCAACAACACGAGCATGTCCGGCGGAGAGATTGCGTTTCTGCTCGGGTTCGAAGATCCCAACTCCTTCTATCGTGCGTTTCACGAATGGACAGGCCAGACGCCTGACAGCGCTCGAATCCAATCGAGCCTGAATTGAGAGACGAGACCATGCAAACCGTCGAGCGCAGGGTCATTCTTGCAGGAGCTACCGGATTGGTTGGCGGCCGATTGTTGAAGTTGCTGCTGGACGATCCCGAAGTTTGTGAAGTTCATGCCGTAGGCAGGCGGGCTTTGACGCTACAGCACCCAAAGCTGCAGGTTCACGTCGTAGATTTCAGCTGTTTACCCGACCCTCCCGAAGCTGATGAGGTCTATCTCGCCCTCGGAACTACGATTAGGGATGCTGGCAGCCGTGCAGCTTTCCGCGCTGTCGACCTAGATGCCAACCTGGCCGTCGCAAAGGCGTCATTCCGACAAGGATGCAGCCGCGTGGGCTTGGTGAGCGCTGCGGGGGCTAACGCAAAATCGTCGATGTTCTACAACCGGGTGAAGGGCGAGCTGGAAGATGCCCTCGAGAAAATAGGCTTCAGTGGCCTCGTAATCGCGCGACCTTCGCTGCTTCTGGACGACCGCAGTGCTTCAGGTCAGCCATCACGACTGGGGGAGAGGGTCGCGATCCCAATTTTCAGAATGCTGACCCCCTTGCTTTCGGGGGCATACCGTCCGGTCTGGGCGCAAGCGGTGGCTCAAGCCCTTGCCAACGTTGTTCCTGGCGCCAATGGCGTCATTGAACTGGCCTCCGATGCTATTGCCCAAGAAGCTGGTCGTGATTAGTTGGCAAAAAACGCAGCTGCCAGCTGCAGGTGGCGCGCTTTGCGTGGAGAGTGGCGCATCACGCTAGCGACATGGCACCTCCGGCCCTCCAAAGTGAATGCACAAAGCGGCTATCAGGCCGCCTCCACTTTCAAAGCGAGGATCCCATCATGGCCAACAAAGTCGCACTCGTCACCGGCGCCTCCTCAGGTATCGGAGAATCTGCCGTTCTCAAGCTCAAGGATCTTGGCTACACGGTCTACGGAGCTGCGCGCCGTGTGGATCGTATGCATCACCTGACCAAATCCGGCATCAAGATTCTTGCTATGGACGTGACCGACGATGCTTCCATGCAGGCCGGAATCGGCACCATCATCGATGAATCCGGCCGTATTGACGTGCTTGTCAACAATGCTGGCTACGGCTCCTATGGTGCTGTCGAGGACATTCCTATGGAAGAGGCGCGCGCCCAGTTCGAGGTCAACGTCTTCGGCGCTGTGCGGCTGACCCAGCTGGTCCTGCCGCAAATGCGGTTGCAACGCTCGGGCACCATCGTCAATATCACCTCGATGGGCGGCAAGATTCATACCCCGCTAGGCGCCTGGTATCACGGTACGAAGTTCGCCCTGGAGGCGATCAGCGACTGCCTGCGCATGGAAGTCCGTCCCTTCGGTATCGACGTGGTGGTGATCGAGCCGGGCGGCATCAAAACCGAATGGGCCGGCATCGCTGCCGACAAGCTGCGCGAGACCTCAGGCCACGGCCCTTATGCGGTGCAGGCCAATGCCATGGCGGAATCCATGATCGGCGAGGCAAGCGTCAAGCGCCAGTCGCCACCGCAGATTATTGCCGACACCATCGCCAAAGCCGTGACGGCGAAGAAGCCCAAGACCCGCTATGCGATCGGATTCGGGGCCAAGCCGATGATCTTCATGCGCGGCCTTCTCTCTGATCGCGCCTTCGACAGCATGATGTGGGCTGCGACCGGCATCTCGAAGGCGTGGAAGAAAAGCAGGGCTTGAACAAGGAGGCAGTGGAGCGCGAGACCTCAAACCCGACTGCCTCGACTGATCAACTACCGAGAAAGAGCGAGCGCTGATCCGGTGGCAAAAGCTGATCGCTGAACCGGATTTGCGCTGCGGCTCGCCGAGTCGAGTCCTGCTCGCTTCGCGCGACAATAAGGCGCTCATCTATCAGGCGTTCGATCGCTGCACGATAAATGTCTGCACTTGCCGGTGAGCTGTTACAGGTCTTCGTGAAGAGCTTGCCGAAGCTCACTCCGTCTGCGTGAGCATAAACTGGCGGGGAATCTGTTCGAGCAGCGCGTTGATGCTTGAGTTCTTAGCCACGTCATCGAACTCAGATGCCAACGCTCCTTGGCCGCTACGGCTAGCGTCGAACGTGGGATCGTAGTCCAGCATGCCGGCACCGAACATATCGATGCCGGCGCCACCATAGTGGATGAAATAGTTGTTGTGCTTCCAATGCACCTGAAGGTGTCAACGAAAGTCAGGCCGAGTCATTCTTCAGCAAGCTCAGACGCTGGGAACCCTCACTCCGTGATCCCACGCTAGCACCGACAACTACATGATTTCCGTGGGCGAGGGCGCCCTCATGGCGTTCTACGGGGAATGGGGTCAGATCCCTTCTTCTTCGAAAAGGAGATCTGATCCCGGGGACGCGCGGTGGGCAGGGCCTGCGCGATAATGGCGCCATGAGCATCCGAGAGCTTTCCCCCGCGCAGGCGCATGACCGCCTGGCCCATGGCGCCGTGCTGATCGACGTGCGGGAGGCGCACGAGCGCGCAGGTGGCATGGCCGAAGGCGCCCGTGGTGTGGCCAGGGCGGAACTGCAGGCCGACCCGGCCGCGCACCTGCCACGCCCGGAACAGGAAATCCTGCTGATCTGCCAGACCGGCAAGCGTTCGGCCGACACCGCGCAGGCCCTGCTCGACGCCGGCTACGCGAACGTGGCGTCGGTCGCCGGGGGCACCGTGGCCTGGCGCGAGCAGGCGCTGCCGCTGGTGCAGCCCGTGGCCAGCGCTGCCGACCGTGACTTCTTCGACCGCTACTCGCGCCACCTGCTGCTGCCGCAGGTGGGTGAGGCGGGCCAGCGTCGCCTGCAGCAGTCGCGTGTGCTGGTGCTGGGGGCGGGCGGGCTGGGCGCGCCGGCCGGCTTCTACCTGGCCGCGGCCGGGGTCGGGCACCTGCGCTTTGCCGATCACGACCGGGTCGAACGCAGCAACCTGCACCGCCAGATCGTGCATACCGAAGCCAGTGTCGGCCAGCTCAAGGTCGACTCCGCACGTGAGCGCCTGCTGGCGCTGAATCCCGCCATCGACATTGAAGCCGTGCCGCAGCGGGTCACCTCCGACAACGTCGACGCGCTGCTGGACGGGGTGGACGTGGTGCTGGATGGCTCGGACAACTTCCCGCTGCGCTATCTGCTCAACGATGCCTGCATCAAGCACCGGTTGCCGCTGGTGTATGCGGCAATCGAGCGCTTCGACGGCCAGGTGAGCGTGTTCGACGCCGGCCGCCAGCGCGGCGTCGCACCCTGCTACCGCTGCCTGTTCCCGGAGCCGCCGCCGCCGGAGTTCGCGCCGAACTGTTCCGAGGCCGGCGTGCTGGGCGTGCTGCCAGGGTTGGCCGGCGTGCTGCAGGCCACCGAGGTGTTGAAGCTCCTGCTGGGCATCGGCGAGCCCCTGGTGGGGCGTCTGTTGCGTTTCGATGCACTGGGCATGCGCTTCCGCGAAACCGGCATCGGCCCGGACCCGCAATGCCCGGTCTGCGCGCCGGGCGTGCCGTTCCCGGGCTATATCGATTACGCCGCCTTCTGCCGGGGCGGGTGATTCCGGAAGCGCCGGGCCATGCCCGGCGAGCGCAGCGGCACGGGCAGGCAGATCGGCCGTGCATGGCCCGGCGCTACCGTTGATCGTTTCAGAATGATGTATGGGGTGGCTGCCGGCATCGTTCCACCTCCAAGACAATCCGGCGCAACATGCGTGCTATTGCCGTCATCCACATTGCTCTATCGTGGTGAGCGATTCTGGATTCCGGGGAAAGCACCGCATGGCGGTAGAAGCAGCGACCAGCGAGCTGGTCAAGGTGGTTGCCCTGCTGGGCGCGGCGGTGGTGATGGTGCCCTTGTTCCGGCGGCTGGGCCTGGGGTCGGTGCTGGGCTACTTCGCCGCCGGCCTGGCGATCGGACCGTTCGGGCTGGGCTGGTTCTCGGATCCGCAGGCCATCCTGCATACCGCCGAACTCGGCGTGGTGATGTTCCTGTTCGTGATCGGCCTGGAGATGCGGCCCTCGCACCTGTGGAGCCTGCGCAAGGAAATTTTCGGGCTCGGCACGCTGCAGATCGTCACCTGCGCGCTGGTGCTGACCAGCATCGCCAAGCTGTTCGGCTTCCCGTGGCAGGTGGCCTTCATCGGTGCTACCGGCTTCGTGCTGACCTCCACCGCCGTGGTGATGCAGCTGCTGGCCGAGCGCGGTGATATCGCGCTGCCGTCCGGGCAGAAGATCGTCTCCATCCTGCTGTTCGAAGACCTGCTGATCGTGCCGCTGCTGGCCCTGGTGGCCTGGATGGCGCCCAGCGCGGGCAGCGCCGATGGCGAGGGCTCGCGCTGGCTGTCGGTAGCGATCGGTGTCGGTGCCATCGTCGGCCTGGTACTGGTCGGCCGCTTCCTGCTCAACCCGCTGTTCCGCCTGCTGGCCGAATCGAAGGCACGCGAGGTGATGACCGCCGCCGCGTTGCTGGTGGTGCTGGGCGCGGCACTGCTGATGCAGCTGTCCGGCCTGTCGATGGCGATGGGCGCGTTCCTGGCCGGCGTGCTGCTGAGCGAATCGACCTTCCGCCACCAGATCGAAGCCGACATCGAACCGTTCCGCGGCATCCTGCTCGGCCTGTTCTTCCTCAGCGTTGGCATGGCGCTGGATCTGGGCGTGGTGGCCTCGCACTGGCAGCTGATCGCCGGCCTGGTGCTGGCGCTGATGGCGGCCAAGGCACTGTGCATCTACGTCGTTGCGCGTCTGATGGGCAGCGACCACGCGCAGGCGCTGGACCGTGGCGTGCTGATGGCGCAGGGCGGTGAGTTCGCCTTCGTGCTGTTCTCCGCAGCGGCGGCCGCCGGTGTGATCGACGTGGACATCAATGCCAACTTCACCGCCGTGGTGGTGCTGTCGATGGCGCTGACCCCGCTGGTGGTGCTGGTCTACAAGCGCGTGGCGCCGAAGCCGACGGTGAACCTGGAGGGCGTGGACGAGGCCGACGGCCTGTCCGGCAGCGTGCTGCTGATCGGCTTCGGCCGCTTCGGCCAGGTGGCCAGCCAGTCGCTGCTGGCGCGCGACGTGGACGTGACCATCATCGACAACGATGTGGAGATGATCCAGAGCGCGGCGCGGTTCGGCTTCAAGATCTACTACGGCGATGGCACCCGCCTGGACGTGCTGCATGCTTCCGGCGCGGCGACCGCGCGCGCGATCGCGGTGTGCGTGGACAAGGCCGACGCCGCCGACCGCATCGTCGAGCTGGTCGCGCACGAATTCCCGCAGGCCAAACTGATGGTGCGCTCGTTCGACCGCGAGCACTCGCTGCGGCTGATCCATGCCGGCGTCGATTTCCAGATCCGCGAGACCTTTGAATCGGCCGTGCTGTTCGGTCAGGCCGCGCTGGTGGAGCTGGGCGCCGACGAGGACGACGCGATCGAGATCGCCGAACAGATCCGTCGCCGCGACGCCGAGCGTTTCGAGCTGGAAATCGCCGGCGGCGGCCTGAACGCCGGCGCCAAGATGGTGTTTGGCAACTCCGGCCAGGGCGTACCGACGCCGACCCCGTTCACCGCGCCGAAGCGGGCAAGCAAGACCTTGAACCCGCAGGACGTGCCCGAAGAGGAAGAATGAGGGATGCGACCCGTAACGTCACCCGGGGTCAGCGTTCCAAGGTAGCGCCGGGCCATGCCCGGCGAGCGCAGCGGCCGCATTGGCGGTGGGCGAGGGGGCCTGAATCGGGGACAATAGCCTCCCCACCGCCGCCGCCCCCGCATTCGATGAACGATTCCGCCGCCCCGCATCCTGCCCGCATCCTCGATGGCCGCCGCATCGCTGAAGACCTGCTCGACAGCCTGAAGGTGCGCGTCGACGCCCGCATCGCGGCCGGTGGCAGCCGTCCGGGCCTGGCCGTGGTGCTGGTGGGCGGCGACCCGGCCTCGACCGTGTACGTGCGCAACAAGCGCCGTGCCGCCGAGAAGGTCGGCATCGAAGCACACGATTACGACCTGCCGGCCGGCACCACCGAGGCCGAACTGCTGGACCTGATCGACCAGCTCAATGCCGATCCGAAGATCAACGGCATCCTGATCCAGCTGCCGCTGCCGGGCATCCCCGATGCACGCCGGCTGATCCAGCGCATCGACCCGCGCAAGGACGTCGATGGCTTCCACCCGGAGAACGTCGGCCATCTGGCCCTGCGCGAGTTCGGCCTGCGCCCGTGCACGCCGCGCGGCATCACCACGCTGCTGGGCCACACCGACCAGCCGGTGCGCGGCCGCAACGCCACCATCGTCGGTGTCAGCAACCACGTCGGCCGCCCGATGGGCCTGGAACTGCTGATTGCCGGCTGCACCGTCACCAGCTGCCACAAGTTCACCCCGAAGGACGTGCTGGAACAGGCCGTGCGCAACGCGGACATCCTGGTGGTGGCGGTGGGCCGCCCGGGCATCGTGCCGGGCGAGTGGGTGAAGCCGGGCGCGGTGGTGATCGACGTCGGCATCAACCGCCTGGACGATGGTCGGCTGGTGGGCGACGTCGGCTTCGACGCGGCGGCGCAGCGGGCGAGCTGGATCACCCCGGTGCCGGGCGGTGTCGGCCCGATGACCGTGGCCACGTTGATGCAGAACACCCTGGAAGCGGCGGAAGCCTCCTGAGGGTAGCGCCGGGCCATGCCCGGCGGATGTTTGCGGCGCCGCTGCGCTCGCCGGGCATGGCCCCGCGCTCCCGGGGTTGCCTTGATGCCCCGCGATTCCCGCCGACCCGCTCCTGGCAGGTGCCAACCTTGGTTGGCACACATCCATCAGGGCCATCGGCCCATCTGGGGTACCGGTGCCGGACGGGTTGTGCCAACCAAGGTTGGCACCCACCCAAGCCCTCCTGAACCGACCGCCGCCCGCGCGACACTGCGTCGCATCCACCCCCTGCCACGCGGCGCGAAAACAAGGTAAAATGTCGCGCTTCCCCACATCTCGGGTATGCCGATGCTGCGCATCCAGGCTGAAGCACTCACTTACGACGACGTCTCGCTCGTCCCCGCCCACTCGACCATCCTGCCCAAGGACGTCAACCTTGAAACGCGGTTGACCCGAGACCTGAAGCTCAAGCTTCCGATCCTGTCCGCCGCGATGGACACCGTCACCGAAGCCCGCCTGGCCATCGCCATGGCCCAGCTCGGCGGCATGGGCATCATCCACAAGAATCTCAGCCTGGAACAGCAGGCCGCGGAAGTGGCCAAGGTGAAGAAGTTCGAGGCCGGTGTCATCCGCGACCCGATCACCGTCGGCCCGGAAACCACCATCCGTGACGTGCTGGCCCTGACCCAGGCGCACAACATCTCCGGCGTGCCGGTGGTGGGCAGCGACGGCCTGCTGGCCGGCATCGTGACCCACCGCGACATGCGCTTCGAGACCGAGCTGGACGATCCGGTCCGCCACATCATGACCAAGAAGGATCGCCTGATCACGGTCAAGGAAGGCGCCGCGTCCGACGAAGTGCTGCAGCTGCTGCACCGCAACCGCATCGAAAAGGTGCTGGTGGTCAATGACTCGTTCGAACTGCGTGGCCTGATCACCGTCAAGGACATCCAGAAGAACACCGACTTCCCGAACGCCGCCAAGGATCTGTCGACCCGCCTGCTGGTCGGTGCCGCCGTCGGCGTGGGTGGCGATACCGATCGCCGCGTGGAAGCGCTGGTCGCTGCCGGCGTGGACGTGATCGTGGTCGATACCGCGCATGGCCACTCGCAGGGCGTGCTGGACCGCGTCAGCTGGGTCAAGAAGAACTTCCCGAACGTGCAGGTCATCGGCGGCAACATCTGTACCGGCGAAGCCGCACTGGCGCTGCTGGACAGCGGCGCCGACGCGGTCAAGGTCGGCATCGGCCCGGGCTCGATCTGCACCACCCGCGTCGTCGCCGGCGTCGGCGTGCCGCAGGTCACCGCCATCGATCTGGTGGCCGAAGCGCTGCAGGACCGCATCCCGCTGATCGCCGACGGTGGCATCCGCTACTCGGGCGACATCGGCAAGGCACTGGCCGCCGGTGCCTCGACCATCATGGTCGGTGGCCTGCTGGCTGGTACCGAGGAATCGCCGGGCGAGACCGAGCTGTACCAGGGCCGTTCGTACAAGAGCTACCGCGGCATGGGTTCGCTGGCTGCCATGGAGAAGGGGTCGAAGGACCGCTACTTCCAGGACGCCGCCACCGCCGACAAGCTGGTGCCGGAAGGCATCGAAGGCCGCGTGCCGTACCGCGGCCCGGTGGGCGGCATCATCCACCAGCTGATGGGCGGCCTGCGCGCCACCATGGGCTACGTGGGCTGCGCCACCATCGACGAGATGCGCAGCAAGCCCAAGTTCGTGAAGATCAGCGGCGCCGGCCAGCGTGAGAGCCACGTCCACGACGTGACCATCACCAAAGAGCCGCCGAACTACCGCGCCTGATGCGCTTGCTAATTGCTATTGCGATTACGGGCAGCCTGCTGATGGCAGGCTGTTCGTTGTCCGAACCGCCGCCGCGCTCCGGGTCTCCGGGCGCGGCGGTTTCGCAATTGCAGCACGTGCAGGCGTGCCAGAACGCGTTCTCGCTGCCGAAGGGCTGGCAGGTGCAGGCCGCCGGCGAACAGCGCTGGTTGCTGAAAGGCACCGGCGAGCGCCCGTTGCAGGTCATCCTGCGGTGCGTTACCGATCTGGGTGACAGGCTTGAAGATCCTGTGGTCACCGCCGAGCTGGGGCCGCTGGAGCCGAAACGGATGAGCGTGCAGTCCGCGTTCTGGGGCAACGCCGTGGATTCCGGTTACCCGATGCACGCCTTTCAACGGCGCATCGTGCCCGGCACCGAAGTGCAGGAAATCGCCGAACTGCCGCGCGCCGACCGCGCCAACCCCACCGCACCGCACGGCCTGCTGATGCTGCGCTGGGACGAGGAAGACCCCTCACATATTCAACAACGCGAGGCGTTCATCGCCACGCTGACGCAGAGCCTTGAAGCGCCGGGCGCTGCGAAAAACACCACTGGAACGGCACCATGACCAACATCCATAACGACAAGATCCTCATCCTCGATTTCGGCGCGCAGTACACGCAGCTGATAGCCCGCCGCATCCGCGAGCTGGGTGTCTACTGCGAAATCTGGGCGTGGGACCACAACCCGGCCGAGATCGCCGGCTTCGGCGCCAAGGGCATCATCCTGTCCGGTGGCCCGGAATCGACCACGCTGCCGGGCGCCCCGGCCGCGCCGCAGGAAGTGTTCGACAGCGGCCTGCCGATCTTCGGCATCTGCTACGGCATGCAGACCCTGGCTGCCCAGCTGGGCGGTGCCACCGAAGCGGCTGACCAGCGCGAGTTCGGCCACGCCGAAGTGAATGTCATCAACCCCGATGCGCTGTTCAAGGGCCTGAGCGACCACGGCGGCGAGCCGAAGCTGAATGTCTGGATGAGCCACGGCGACCACGTTTCCGTTGCGCCGCCGGGCTTCACCATCACCGCCACCACCGACCGAATTCCGGTGGCCGCCATGGCCAACGAAGAAAAGCGCTGGTACGGCGTGCAGTTCCACCCGGAAGTGACCCACACCCTGCAGGGCCAGACGCTGCTGCGCCGCTTCGTGGTGGACGTGTGCGGCTGCCAGACCCTGTGGACCGCCGCCAACATCATCGACGACCAGATCGCCCGCGTGCGCGAACAGGTGGGCGATGACGAGGTGATCCTGGGCCTGTCCGGCGGCGTCGATTCGTCCGTGGTGGCTGCGCTGCTGCACAAGGCCATCGGCGAAAAGCTGACCTGCGTGTTCGTGGATACCGGCCTGCTGCGCTGGCAGGAAGGCGACCAGGTAATGGCGATGTTCGCCGAGCACATGGGCGTGAAGGTGGTGCGCGTGAATGCCGCCGACCGTTACTTCAAGGCGCTGGAAGGCGTGAGCGACCCGGAAGCCAAGCGCAAGATCATCGGCAACCTGTTCGTTGAGATCTTCGACGAAGAGTCGAACAAGCTGAGCAACGCCAAGTGGCTGGCGCAGGGCACCATCTACCCGGACGTGATCGAGTCGGCCGGCAGCAAGACCGGCAAGGCGCATGTGATCAAGAGCCACCACAACGTGGGCGGCCTGCCGGAGCACATGAAGCTGGGCCTGGTGGAGCCGCTGCGCGAGCTGTTCAAGGACGAAGTGCGCCGCCTGGGCGTCGAGCTGGGCCTGCCGCGCACCATGGTCTATCGCCATCCGTTCCCGGGCCCGGGCCTGGGCGTGCGCATTCTGGGTGAAGTGAAGCCGGAATACGCCGAACTGCTGGCCAAGGCCGATGCCATCTTCATTGATGAGCTGCGCAAGGCCGACCTGTACGACAAGACCAGCCAGGCGTTTGCCGTGTTCCTGCCGGTGAAGTCGGTGGGCGTGGTGGGTGACGCGCGGGCTTATGAGTGGGTGATTGCGCTGCGGGCCGTGGAGACGATCGACTTCATGACGGCGCATTGGGCGCATCTGCCGTATGAGTTCCTGGGGACGGTGAGCAACCGGATCATCAATGAGTTGCGGGGGGTTTCAAGGGTTGTCTATGACATCTCGGGGAAGCCGCCGGCGACTATTGAGTGGGAATGAGTTGAAAGAACGAGGGCGCCGAGAGGCGCCTTCGTTGTTTTAGAGTCGAGCGAGAGCTTCACGATTTACAGAATTCCATCGATGAGGCTCAGCCAGCCATCTTTGCCGCGCAAAACGCGGCACAGTTCGGTGGCCCAACGATGATCCGGATCCTCGGCGCGAGAATGCCCCGCCTGGATTGACGAGCCCTGGCTGAGCGGACGCTTGTGCACCTGCCAGACCTTGCGGCGGAAGATCCGCTGTCCGGTGATCTTCCATGCCCAACAATGCAGCGCAGTGAGGTAGCCGAACGAGGGCTCGGCGTCGATCATCTCCTTGATTGGCTCAGACAGCTTGGCTTTGACTTGGGCCGCGCTTTCGGCCGCCCCGTAGTACGTCGTCCGACGCGGTGCACCGAACCACTGGCACGGCCAATTTTCGGAACGGCAACACCGTCGTTGTTCGGGCCCTGCTGGACCGAGAGCAGCAGCTCTCATCCTTCCCTGGCAGGGATGCCAGATTTTTTCGGACATGGATCGACTGCATCGCCTCGTCATGAGCTTCCTGCAGGTCCTTCATGCCTGCGCACGTCCTAGGACTTGGATCGCCGGGCTTTTTCCATACCGCGTTTGCCGTCTTCGACCCATCACTCGATCGCGGTTGGGGGAAAGGATCGCGGCCGTAAGGCACCTATGGTGATAACATCTACAGTGACTTTATGTGCCCAGCATCTGATGACACGTGGAGCCATACGACTATGGGGCGGTCAACGGGGCTGAGCGTCTGACCGGAGGGCGGGTACGCCGAATGGTCGGTGCAAAAATCAATGTGCTGGCGACTGGCAGAAGCTTTGCCATCTTGTTTGGATGCGAGGGGGCGCATTGCCAATGCTCGAACGATCTGTGGTTCTCCTAAAGGAATCTGGGGGCAAATTGCGAAAATTGATCGCAAAGATAGCGGGTCGACGCGGCCGCTCGACACAAACTGCCGAACTCCCGACCAAGTTCATCGATCTTGCGCCGACCAGCAAGGCAGACGAGGCAGGCGTCTACTCCGAAGCGCTCGTTTACGCGACAGATAATCCCCGCGTGTCAAACATTGCGCTGACTGGTCCATATGGATCGGGCAAGAGTAGTATTATCAAGTCGTTCGTACAGAGGTATCGGCGCCCGGTTCTGCAGATATCTCTTGCAGCCTTCCTCGCGGAGTCTACTCCCTCTAAGGGGCGAGTTAGCAAGCAGGAGATAGAGCGAAGCATCCTGCAGCAGATGCTCTACGGGGCAGATGCGAACCAGCTCCCGCTCTCACGCTTCAAAAGGATAGAATCGCCCGGAAAGTGGTCGATCCTGTTTTCTCTTTTTGCAATCATTGGCGCAACTGCTTCCTGGAACATCTTCCAAAAGCGCGATGAAATTATCGATGGAACATATTTTCTTCCAGTTGCCATCGGTAACTTGCCGCATTACATTTGGTTTGCGATCGGTGCTTCTTTCCTGTGGGTTGCTATATATCACGCCTACAAGGCGAGCTTCGGTGTCTCGCTCAAGAGTATTTCACTGAAAGATATCGAGATCACTCCTGCTGCAGTTAGTCAGGAGTCAATACTAAATAGGCATCTTGATGAGATTATTTATTTCTTTCAATCGACGAATTATGATCTCGTAATTATTGAGGATCTTGATCGGTTCGATGATCCTGATATCTTTGTAACTCTGCGTGAGATTAATAGTCTCGTAAACGCGAATGCTGGAGTGAAGCGACCGATCCGTTTCCTGTACGCACTGCGTGACGATATGTTTATAAACACGGAGCGAACGAAGTTCTTCGAGTTTATCATTCCTGTCATACCTATTATCAATTCATCAAATTCGATTGATAAGGTTCTGGAGCAGGGAAAGCGTCTCTCACTCGACAGTCGCTTTGACCGGCAGTTTCTTCGCGAAGTGTCGCGCTATCTCAATGATCTCAGGCTCATTCATAACATATTTAATGAGTATGCGATTTATGCTGCGAACCTAGATCTTGATGACGAAAATGTGCTGGACGCGACCAAGCTTCTGGCCGTCTTGATCTATAAGAATGTCTTCCCAAGAGACTTTGAGAGTCTACATCGTGGGAAGGGCAATCTCGCAAAGATTCTTGCTCGCCACGATGAGTTCATCGCCCGCGCCGAGGTAACAAATCGGTCAGAAATCGATGAAGTAGAGGCCAGTCTAGCTTCGGCAGAGAGACAGGTTCCAACCGATCTGCTTGAGCTGCGTCGGATCTACGCAATGGCGTTGGTCGAACGGCTGCCCCCGTTGGCATCTCTAGTCGGCCGAAACAGCCAAACTATGATTGAGATCGGTAATCTTGTGAGAAGCGATGATTTCGATCAGATCATTTCCGCCGAGCAGGTGATAGTAACAATCAATAACTATTACCGCAGCAGCAACCAAAGCGTCGATATCTCCGGATTGCAGGCTGACGTCGACAGCCTGCGGACGTTCAGCGATCGTCAGAAAGAGATCCAACGGCGCGCGGCAGAGTTCAAAAGTCTTGCTGCCAAAAAGCTTCAGTCGCTGCGGATGAGTGGTGCCGGACTGCGTTCAGCAAAATTCAATGAAGTTATCAGGATCAACGCAGAGGACTTGGAAGGCATTTTCAACGATTTCGGCGATGATCACGAGCTGGCTCGTTTTCTTATTCTGGAGGGGTACATCGACGATACCTACTATCAGTATACGTCGCTGTTTCACGCGGGGCGGATGTCTCCGAATGACAATAAATTTCTGATCAAGATACGTGGCTTCATTGTCCCGCCACCCGACTTCCCAATTGACAATGTCAAAGAAGTCATTGCCGGAATGCGGGGCGAGGATTTCCGGCAACCCTACGTCTTGAATGTGAAGATAGTAGACTGCCTGCTGGGTAACGCCACAACCTATAGAGAGCAATTGGCCAAGATGTTCGATTACATGGCCTCGGACTTCGAGAATTGTGAGGCGTTCTTCGCAAGCTACTATGTGGCTGGTGCGGAGATCCCCAAGTTGGTGGACGGACTTCAGGCAACCTGGCCGGGCTATGTTCCCGCTATTCTCGACGAACGCGGTTTTTCCCATATCGGCCAGGTTATCGCCCATCTTTCTGAGCAGGCACTCAAGGCTTTGCCGGTCACGTATCCCAAGGTGTCGGAGTTCGTATCAGATAACCTGGCACGAGTTCTCGCTCTTGGAATTGACTTTGATCCGTCTCGGCTTGCGATGCTCGGGATTGAAGTTCAGGATCTGTCGAGTGTGGAAGGCTTTCCCGGAGTGGCCCGATTCCTCTTCGAAGAAGGCTTTTACACACTCTCAATCGAAAACCTGGAGTTCATTTTTCACGCAGTTTTGGGTGTCAATGATCTCACACCCCTGCGCACCCAGAACTTCACCACGTTGACTGGCATGGGCAATCCCCAACTGATTTCACGGATTGAGGACGGCTTCGAGCTGTATCTGAAAGACGTTCTCCTCCCGCTGCAGAGCGATACACGCGAAAGCGTTGCGGCCATCCTCAACCTTCTTGGGCGAGAGGATGTGGATTTTGACGTTATAAGTACAATTCTTGAGAGGCAGTCAGCGACCATCCAGTCATTCGATGACGTGCCTGTCCGCTTCCAGTCCCTTGTCTTCCAGCTGGGTAGGATCGAGGCCAGCTGGGAAAACTGCCGTGCCTTCATGAACAGCGATGCCTTTGATATGGGCATTCTTACCGGTTTCCTAGAGACGAAAGCAGCGCTTGACGCTTTGACCGCGCAGCCCATCGCAGGTGATGAGAAGACCGCAAAGCTTCGCTTTTTCTTGATCAGCAATAATGCGTTGGAGGACACCGCCTACCGCGCCTACGTCAAGCAGCTCCCAAGGACCTTCAATAAATTCCCAGACACGCTTGACCCCGGTAAATGGAGAATTTTGATCGAGGAAGCGCGTATTAGTTTCTCCAATGACACGGTATCGGCGCTCGCGGAACAGATCGATCTTCAGCTCCTATTTGTGGTGAATAATATTGAAAAATATCTTATGAGCGTCGCGGAGTTCGGGCTTGACGATGATTTCCGGGAGAGGCTTCTCAGCGAGAATATCGGGCACGCCCAAAAGTTGGCGACTGTCCGGGTGATGGATCTGACCTCGCTAGGTGGCTTGCCGGCGCGCGCCGGGAAGGTGGGGATGATCCTTGAGCAAACAGGGGCAGATACCGTTATGCTCAATGCTGAGGCAGCCCGGGCCGCTATCGTCAATTCAGAGCCCGTCCGCATTCAGATCTCGCTGTTCAACAGGTACGAGAAAATCTTGAGTGCGGCAGAGGTGCGAGGGATCCTGGCGGAACTCCCGAGGCCATTTTCCGAGATCAACGTCGGGTATCACAAGCCTACAATTGAGAATACTGTTCAGAACGTTGAATTCGTCACATGGCTTAAGAGGAGAAAGATCATCTCGTCCTGGAGACTGTCACTATTGGGGGACATTCGCATCAATCTATTCAGGTCCAGCGACAATGCGTAGATTTCTGCATAGATGCTAGCGAAAGGCGCTTCGTAGCGATCCACGGCATGCACATCGGGTCGGCGAGGGGAAGGCTCATACTTAGCATGGCAATTGTCCGAATTCTACAGACGGGCATTTGACCCGCGTGCTGCTCTTTCGTAAGTTGAGGGTGCTTACTGTTCTTTGGCGTCCCCCGCCCTCGGGCCGACTCACTGCGAACGGATTGGTAGAGTGTTTAGAACGGAGAGGGGGGCTCTTGCAGTGCCTCCAAACTCAATTGATGACTTCATTCATCGTGTGACGATAGATCTACATGGCCTTATAGAGAAGATGGATTCGTACGTCGCTTATTCGGAGCGGAGTTAATTGCGACGGATCACGCGGGCGCTAGTTCCGTTTAGCGGTCCTTGCGCCGTCGACTGGTAGCTGGATGGGGGCGTGATCAAATGAGGGACTCGCCAATTGAAATTGCTTGTGACATTCGGCGTTCTTGTTCGCGCGCTATCTGGAGGAAAAGTCGGAAAAGCCGCCTCTTCAGTTGAGGGCGAAACTGAAGGCCGTGGCAGCTGAACGTGCCCAATGCGTTGTAATAGTTACTTCGAGGCACATGCGCAGCGGCATTGCTCCGCGTGGGGCAATACCGCTGAGTGCAGGTCAACTGCGAGGTTTGGCAGCTTAGGGAGGCCGTGGCGATGAGTCAGAAGATTTGAAGACGTTCTTCAAGTTCTTGCCGGCATCCGCAGTGGCTATCAACCCGACAAACCCGAACCACTTCGTAGGGTGAGGGTTCGGGTAGTCCGTCAGATCGCGGAGCAGCGTGGCGTTGACTACCAAACCATTGCGGATACTTACATCCGTCGGCTGGCTCCAGACATTGAGCGCACGCCGGCCTTCGATCAGCTCGTAGAGGATTGGCTGGCGGCAGGCTCTCAGTCGCTGCAGCATATTCTTCAGAATCATGCTTTGGACCAAGGTGACCCGGTACGCATAATTGAGTTCTTTGCGCCCACCGCCTAATAAGCATTCAAGCCTAACCCGCTTCGAGTCTCTGCCTGAGTTTTTACTGAGAAAGACTGTTTCTGCCTGGAAGCGGACGTTGGCCGATACTTCGCTCGATCAAACCTATTGCTTGTGTGCTCACTTGGACTCAATCACTCTGGCCGAACCTCTCGACAAGCCCACTCAAGCAACCCCCGGCACGCCAGAAACAGCCCATCCACCACCCCCTCATCCAAATGCCGCTCCGGGTCAGCCGCCACCCGGCAGCGGTCCGCGGCATGCAGTACCTCCAGCACCGTCAGCGCGCCCACCATCGCGCGCTCGCTCCTGGCCAGGCTGACGCGCCGCCCGGGTGATACGTCGTTCTCCGGCCAAGGCAGCCCGTCAGCGCCTTCGCAGCGACGGATGCGCTTGAGGATGCCGATCAGAGAGTTCAGGTCGGGCGGTGGGGTGTCGTCGTTGATGGGCTCAACGGACGTATACGAAGAGAAGCTCTCGGAATCGTTCATGGCGTCGGTTTCCCTGGCTGTGCTTGACAGCGCCACCGCGTAAACGGGGTGGCGGACGATGCGTGGCTGCAAACCGGTCGTTAGTTGTCAGTGCCCCGGCGGGTCCGAAGACCCCCACGCACCGCCCGCCATAAAGGCCGACGGATTACCCGCCGGCACCGCTCAATGACGGTGCCGACGGGTAAGCGTAAACAACTAACAGTTCGGGTTTGCAGACCCGGCCACCCGTTGTCGGTGGCGCGCCATGGTGTTTACGCCGTCGCTCCGAATGCCAATAGAAATTCCCGAAGAAATCGTAGGAATCGAGAGCGAAGAACTATTGTGGCACGCACCATTCGTGCAGCACGCGACATCGCCAGACGCATTCGCGCAGTCACCCTGCTGATTGCGAATCAAACTGGCGTAATCGCCCACGCCACAAGCGAATAGCGCGACAGCCTTCTTAACACCCCTTTCGTCTCAAAATCGGATGGCGACGCTGCCCGATCACCCGCGCACCTGAAAAATCGGTTCAATCACGACACCGCCAGCAGGCAGCGCTCCTCAACGAACACCTTCCTCAACCGCGCCCGCATTCCCCACCAACAACTCAATCATAGCCCGCGCCGCCGCGGACTGCCGCCGATGCGGCGCATAGATCACCGAGAACGGCCGTGACCGCCCCCGCAGCTGCGGCAGCACTTCCACCAGCTGCCCGCGCAGCAACCGCTCGCGCACGATGAACTCATAGCTCTGGCAGATGCCGATGCCCTGTTCGGCCAGCGACACCACGCCCAGCACATCGTCGGAGGTCTCGATGGACGAACGCGGCAGCCAGTCCACGTCGCGCCCGTCGTCGCGGAAGATCCACGGCGCCAGCCGCCCGGTACGCGGCATCACGAAGGGCAGGCACAGGTGCTGCTGCAGGTCGTCCAGCGTCTGCGGCGTGCCACGGCGTTGCAGGTAGTCCGGCGCGGCCACCAGCAGCAACGGCGCGTCTTCCAGCTTCCGCCCCACCAGCCCGCTGTCCGGCAGCTGGCCCAAGCGGATGGCCAGGTCGAAACCCTCGGCCACCAGGTCCACATTGCGGTTGGTGATGTTCAGCTCCACCTGCACCTGCGGGTACTGCTGCGCAAAGCGCGCCAGCACGGGCGGCAGCCGGTAGTGGCCATAGGTGGTCGGCACGCTCAGGCGCACGCGGCCAGCCAGCGAGCCGTCCTGGGCCAGTACGTCGCGCTCGGCGTCGTCCAGCAGGCCAAAGGCGGTGCGCACCTGTTCCCGATAGAGCCGCCCGGCGTCGGTCAGGCCCACGCGGCGGGTGGTCCGTTGCAGCAGCTGCCGGCCCAGACGCGCTTCCAGGCGCGTGACCGCGCGGCTCAATACCGACGGCGTGGTGGACAGCGCCACCGCGCCCGCCGTGAACGAGCCGCGCTCCACCACCGCCAGGAACACCTCCACATCGCCCAGGTAGTCGAACTTGCGGCTCATTTGGCTCTCCGGAGAACAGATCTTTTGCGATGAGGCCAATTTATCGCCGCTGGGGCGATGAATAAAGTGGCGGCCATTCCCCGATAGGAGCTTCCCATGAACCTGATGACCCGATTGGCCGCAGCGCTGGCCCTGACTCTGGCTGCCAGCGGTGCGCATGCCGCCAACGTGCTGGTGGTGCTGTCCGACGAAAACCATCTGGACCTGAAGGACGGCAAGGTGCTGTCCACCGGCTTCTATCTCAACGAGCTGATGCAGCCGGTCAAGCTGCTGCTGGACGCGGGCCACGCGGTGACCTTTGCCACGCCGCAGGGGCGGGCGCCGACGATGGATGCGTCCTCGGTGACGCCGGCGTACTTCGGCAACGATGCCGCGCAGCTGACGCTGCACAAGGAGCTGCTGGAGAAGCTGGCCTTGACCTCGGCGACCGCCTCGCCGGTGGTCAGCCTGGCGCGTGTAGAGCAGCAGGGCTACGCGCGCTTCGATGCGGTCTACATTCCCGGTGGCCACGCGCCGATGCAGGACCTGCTGAAGAGCCCGGCGCTGGGCCGGCTGCTGGCCGACTTCCACCAGCGCAGCAAGACCACCGCGCTGGTCTGCCACGGGCCGATCGCGCTGCTGTCCACGCTGCCGGACGCCGATGGTTTCGTGGCAAAGCTGGACGCGGGTGCGACGCCGGCCACGCCGAAGTGGATCTACAGCGGCTACCGGATGACGGTGATCAGCAACCAGGAAGAAGAACAGGCCAAGCCGCTGCTGGGCGGCGGCGAGATGAAGTTCTACCCGCAGACCGCGTTGCAGCGGGCGGGTGCGAAGTTCAGCAGCAACACAACGCCGTGGACCGGCCATGTGGTGGTGGACCGCGAGCTGATTACCGGGCAGAACCCGGCCTCGGCGCTGGAAGTGGGGCAGCGGCTGCTTGAACGGCTGAAGTAAGCCGGTTGATTGGGCGTGTGATGGCCGGCGTGGCACCATGGCGGATTGGCCTCGCGCGTTCTGGCGAGGCCCTTTGCCAGGGAAGCCCTCGACACGACATGCGAACGTCCTTCTTCATTCTCTCCGCCCTGTGCCTGGGCCTGCTGTCCGGGTGCGCCAGCGGCCCGGAGCAGCACACCTCGATCCGCGAGATTACCGGTGCCTTCGTGGCCGACGATGGGCAGCTGTATCTGCTGCCGCGCTACGACGAACCGATGCGCTTCGATGCCGCGCCGTTCCGTGACTACCGCGCCCTGATGGACAGCCCGCTGCGCGAGGCGGTGGTGTGCGCGCAGATGTACTTCCACGAGGATTGGCGCGACCCGGCCAACAAGGCCAAGGTGCATGGCAGCTACGCGCTGCTGCTGCGGCCGGAGCAGGTGACGCCGCAACAGGCGTTGCAGTTCAGGCTGGAACGGATTGACGTCACACCGCGCGAAGCCAAGGTGGTCGATGAGCGCGCGCGCTACTACCTGCCGCTGGAGCGGAGCCGTTACTCGCTGGCTTTTGATCGTGCCTGCGCTCTTTCAAAGAAGGGTGGCAGCTATTACAGCGCCTTGTTCGAAGGCGATGGCGAACGCGTGCAGCTGCCGCACGCTGCGGCGCTGGCGGAGAAGGCGGCGCTGGCGCAGCCGATCAACGCGCGCGCCGAGCGCATCCTGCAGCAGAGAGAGGACATGCCGGGCGTGGGGTCAGTGGCGGGCAAGGTGCTGGGTGCCGCACTGATTCCCGTGGCGGTTCCGGTGTTTGTGTTGAGCCTGCCGTTTCTGGGGCCGGATCACTGGAAGTGATGAGGCGTTGGGGTAGGGCCGTCCACACATGGTGCGGATCTACTGGCACCTCGGCCTGCCCCCTGCCACACAGCTGGCCTGCCAGTGCTGCCAGGCCTCGGCATCGATACTGGCCTTCAGTGCAATGGCCTGCAGCTCCGCCCAGTCTTTCGGTGAAGGCGCGGCCAGCAGCCCGCGCATGAAGGCCTGCATCTTCGCCTCACCCACCTGCTTTTCCAGCGAAAGTAGCAGCAACGGACCATAGACGTAGCGATACATCTCGCCCAGGTCCGAGTGGCCATCGACGGCATCAAGCGCCGGCAGCGGCGTATCGAGCGCATCGACGGTGGCCTGCAACCTTGCAACATAGTGGTCCGCCGCAGCGTCACCACTGATCTGACGCAGCGCCTTGATCGACAGGAATTCGGCGCTGGATTCCAGCAGCACCCAGTAGTACGGCCCCTGCGGACGGTTGAGCGTGCCGAAGTAGTAATGGCCCATTTCGTGCGCGACGTACTGCACGCGCCGTTCGGCCTGTTCACCGCCGGCCAGCAGCGAATCGGCCACGTTGCCGATGCTGCCGCTCATGGCGATGGTCGGCCAGGTGGCAAAGCCCCATTCGCTGCCGTCGCGGTCGCGCTCGGCCTGGTTGAGCGTGACCATGCGCAGGAAGGTGGGGCGGTCGGCCAGCGGCACGCCCATGTAGCGCGCGTGCACGTCGGCCACCTGCTGCACGACGCGGGACAGCGCGTCGACCTTGGGCGTGGGCAGGCTCTCGTTGAGGAGGGTGACCTGCGCGGTGTGGGTGATCGGGCCGCTGCCACCGAACAGCAGGATGGGCCGCGCGTTGTCGCTGCGAAAGCGGCCCTGCGTGCCTTCGATGGCGGGGCTGCCATTGAGGTACAGGAAGCGGCAGCCGCGGCAGTCCACCTGCAGGTCGTAGCGGCTTTCGCTGCCGCGCACGCGGGCCTTGGGGTCGAACGCCTGAGGCAGCCATGCAGACTGCTCGGTAAAACGGGCGCTGTCGCCGTTGAAGGCCATCATGCCTTTGAAGTCGCCCATGGCATCGTGCTTCGGGTACAGCGGGAACGCGCCCACGTACTGCACGCAGAGCGTGGCCGTGGGCTCGGCCAGAGTGTAGACGCGCGCCTCGCCATCCACGCCCGGGTCGTACCAGCCATCGAATCCGACCGGCTTGCCCTCGTCATCGGTGACCCGTGCGACGTTCAGACCGGCATTGAGCACGAAGTGGCCCTGTGCGTCGGCGGGGCGATTGGACAGGCATGCATCGCCCTCCACGCGGCCACTGGCGATATCCAGGCGCACACTGCCAGTGGTGAGCGGCGTTGCCAGCTGCTCGGGCGATGCGGCTTGGCTGAGGGCAGGAGCGAGCAGTGCGGCGAGGGCCGCCGGCAGCAGGGCCTTGCTGGGGTTCATCGAGCCATCCTTGGGTGGATGGCGCCGACTATAGAGCCAATATGAATTCCTGCCGAGAGGGGCGCATCCACGCGTGGCGTGCAGTTGCGGAGCTACACTGGCCCCCTGCACGTGATGGAAGCTTGCCCATGTTGAACGGAAAGGTCGCGGTGGTTACCGGTTCCACCAGTGGTATTGGCCTTGGCATCGCCACGGCGCTGGCGCGACAGGGCGCCGACATCGTGCTGAACGGCTTCGGCGATGCGGCGCAGATCGAGAGCCTCCGCGCCAACCTCGAGGCGGAGTTCGGTGTGCGGGTGGCGCATGACGGCGCCGATCTGTCCCGGGGCGAGGCCGTACGGAACATGATCGCCAACGCCGTCGCGAGGATGGGCCGCATCGACATCCTGGTGAACAACGCGGGCATCCAGCACACCGCATCGATCGAGGAATTTCCCGTAGAGAAGTGGGACGCGATCCTGGCGCTGAATCTCTCGGCGGTGTTCCATGCCACGGCGGCAGCCTTGCCCTACATGAAGCAGCAGGGCGCCGGCCGCATCATCAACATCGCCTCGGCGCATGGGCTGGTGGGCTCGGTGAACAAGTCGGCCTATGTGGCAGCCAAACATGGCGTGGTGGGCTTCACCAAGGTGACCGCGCTGGAGAATGCGGGCACCGGCATCACCGCCAATGCCATCTGCCCGGGGTGGGTTCGCACGGCGCTGGTGGAGCAGCAGATCACCGCGTTGGCCGAGCGCGAGGGCATCGACCAGGAGGCTGCCGCGCGTGCGCTGCTGGCCGAAAAGCAGCCCTCGTTGCAGTTCGTCACCCCCGAGCAGCTGGGGCAGACCGTGGTCTTTCTGGCTTCGGACGCCGCGGCGCAGATGACCGGCACGGCGCTGCCGGTGGACGGGGGCTGGACCGCGCGCTAGCGGGCCGGCGCCGCAAGCCGCGCCCGCAGCGCGTCCCAGTCGGCCACGAAACAGCCCTCGCGGCCGCGATTGCATTCGGTGATCCACGCGTCCAGCGATTCGCTCTGTGCGCGGTAGGTGCTGACATCGCCCAGTACGGCGAAGTGCAGGCGGTAGTTCACCAGCATCTGCAGCCACTGCCCGGCCATGCCGGAGCGCAGCTCGAAGAAATCCGGAGAGAGGCGTTGCACCGGAATGGCGATCCACTCGGCCTGATGCCCAAGGGCATCGCCGACCAGGTCGCGCAGGCCGTTGGCATCGAGTGTCGGGCCCTGCGGCTCGATGCGCAGGAGACGGATGGTGCCGATGTACTCAATGGAATCATTCATGCTGGAGGCTCTGCAGTCGACGCAGCCGGGCGAGGATGTCTTCGCGCAGGCCGGGGATGTAGTGGTAGGCGTCTGCCAACAGGGTGACGTCCGCCGTCGGGACGAGCCGTTTCATGCGTTCGGCGGCGGCAGGGGTGTCGATGAGGGCATCACGCGCGCCCATGACAAGGGCTGCCGGTGGATGCAACGTAGCCAAGCGCTCGTCGCTGATGCGGGGAATGCGCAGCGGACGTGGTCGGACCTCGGCACGGATCAATGCCAACAGGTCGAGCAGCGGCTGCGCACGTGCAGGTGCATGCAGTGGCTCGGGGCCCATGACCGCACGGCGCAGGCGCTCGCGCCCCCATCGGCCAAGCAGCAACAGTGGGAGCGCCTTGAGCAGGAATGCACGCTGGCGCCCGATACCCGAGGGGCTGACCAGAACCAGTGCGTTAACCCGGGCAGGCCTTCGCAACGCGTAATCCATTGCCAGGAATGCGCCGAACGACAGGCCCACGAATGCAGCGCTTTCCACGCCGAGTGCGTCGAGGACATCATCCAGCCATTGCGCATGCGCATCGCTGTCCAGCGCAGGTTGCGTGCCTTCGCTGAGACCCGGTTCGCCAATGATGTCGACGGCATGCACGCGGTAGTACTCGCTCCAACGTGCGGCATCGAACATCCAGCTGGCGGCATTGCTGAGGGTGCCATGCAGCAGCACCAGGGCAGGGCCGTGTTCGGGGCCGCAGCTGACCACAAATGTCGAACCGGCGCGGGTGGCGAGATGGTGCGATTCGTGTGGTACCGGCCAGTCCGAAAGCACCTGGCGGTAGGCGGCAAGTACGCGCTGCGTGGGAATGCCGGGGCGGCGCCGCTTCATGCGCTGTGGTCCTGCAGCAGACGCTGCAGGCTGACCAGCAGCGCCGTGGAACCTGCCAGGCCACCGATCACGATCAGCTTGAGCACATCGTGCTCGGGCGAATAAATCGTCTCCATGCGCAGCGGCTCATCGTCGGCCTCGCGGCCGGTGACGCGCGCATGCAGGGCACGGACCAGGTCGGCGGCACGTGCCGCACCGCATCCGGGAATATCCATCACCGTGGTCAGCTGTGGGCGCGCAGCGGAGGGCTCACGCACGGTGCCGGTGAACACGTCGAGGTCTTCAGCGGTGATGCGATAGGACTTGCCGATGCGGGTCGCACGCAGTTGGCCGCTACGGATATGCCGAAGGACGGTTTTGGGGTGCAGGCTGAGCTGCTGGGCAGCCTGTTCGACGGTTAGCAACGCGGGGGACATATCGGAACTCGAGAACCATGTGCTCCCTATTGTTCCATAGAATGCAATTATTGGGATCGATTGGGAGTTTTGCCGAGGCGGCGACAGGGGGGCATCTCCCTGGTGCCGCCTGCGCGGGCAGCCATCCCGACGACTACGCTGGCTTCGCAAACACGTCCAGTCCCTTGCCGGTCTCCAGCAACGATTTCAGGCTGGACAGCACGATCGGCCAGCCCTGGCGGATGCCGGTATCCATGCCGCTGCCGGGTTCCAGATCGTCGTGGGTGACGGTCAGCCGCACCATGTCCTGGTAGGGCACGATCTCGAAGGTGACGCGGCTGTAGCTGTCCGGGTTGTCGGCCTGCGAGGCCGCGGCCCAGGTGATGACCAGTCGCGAGGGTGGGGTGCTTTCCACCACTTCGCCGACCAGCTCGACCGAGCGCGTGTCGTTGGCGCGCACGTGCTGCCAGCGCGAGCCGGGTTTCCAGTCCGAGACGTTCTCGTGGCCCCAGTAGCGGCGGGCGATCTCGGGCCGGGTGATGGCCTCGAACACCTTCTGTGGCGTGGAGGCGATGTAGATCACGTGGATGAAGCGGGTGGACGCTGCGGACATCGTCATTCTCCTTCCAGTTCTCGTTTCAGGTCATGCAGCAGGCTCAGGCGCTGCTGCTCGAACTTGCGTACCCAGCGCTCGTAGACGTCATGCAGCGGCACCGGGTTGATGAAGTGCAGCTTCTCGCGGCCACGGCGCACCGTGCTGATGAGGTTGGCGTCTTCCAGCAGGCCCAGGTGCTGGGTGACCGATTGCCGGGCCATGTCCAGGTGTTCGCACAGCTGGCCCAACGTCTGGCCGTTGTCTGCGCAGAGCAGGTCCAGCAGCGTCCTGCGCGTGGGGTCGGCCAGGGCCTTGAACACCTTGTCTGCATCCATGGCGGACAGAATAGGCAGGTAAATACCTGCATGTCAACCGCCGTCGGTGGATCGGCTCACGACCTCCCACTGGTCGATGCGGCTGGACATGGCCTGCAGCTTGTCACGCACACGTTGCACGGCATCGCTGCCCAGCAACAGGTGGCTGGGCGGTGCGTCGCTGTTGATGATCTTCAGCATGGCCTGCGCCGCCTTTTCCGGATCGCCCAGCTGATGACCGCTCTTGGCCTCGCGCGTACTGCGGATGGGGTCGAACAAGGCGTCGTAATCTCCAATGCTGCGCGGTGCGCGCACCATCGAACGGCCGGCCCAGTCGGTGCGGAACGATCCCGGCGCGACGGCCGTGACGTGGATGCCGAACGCGGCCACTTCCTGGCCCAGCACCTCGCTGATGCCCTCCAGTGCGAACTTGCTGCCGCAGTACCAGGCGATGCCGGGCAGGGTGATGAAGCCGCCCATCGAGGTGATGTTGAGGATGTGGCCACGGCGGCGCGCGCGCATGTGCGGCAGTACGGCCTTGATGAGCGCGGCGGGGCCGAACACGTTGACCTCGAACTGGTGGCGCAGTTCGTCCAGCGTGGATTCCTCGAGGATGCCTTCGTGGCCATAGCCGGCGTTGTTGACCAGCACGTCGATGGCGCCGATGCCGCTTTCGATGGCATCGACCAGCGCGTCGATGGAGGCGTGGTCGGTGACGTCCAGCAGGCGGCCGAACGCGCGGCCGGGGGCGAGGGATTCAAACGCCTGGCGGGCCGGTTCGTTGCGCACGGTACCGACCACGCGGTGGCCGGCCTGCAGGGCCTGTTCGGCGAGGGCGCGGCCGAAGCCGCTGCTGACGCCGGTGATGAGCAGCAGACGGGAGGGGGACATGGCGATGGCCTCATGGAAAGCGGGCTTGCACAGTAGTGCTTGTGGGGGATGCGCTACAGGCCTAAGCTTCGGCCGATCTTGCCTATTCCTCTGAGGTGTGCGGTGCGGTCTGGCGATGATCCGGTACAGCAGGATGCGCAGGCGCGCATGGTGGGGCTGCTGCAGGCGTTGGCGCCGGAGGAGGGCTACACGCTCACCGCCGTGCCGGGCGTACGCCTGCTGCGCTCGAACCGGCCGCTGGCGCGCACGCCGGTGCTGTACGACCCGGGCATCGTGATCGTCTGCCAGGGCGTCAAGCGCGGCTACCTGGGCGGGCAGGTCTACCAGTACGACGCGCAGCACTACCTGGCGGTGTCGGTGCCGGTGCCGTTCACCATGGAAACCGACGCGTCGGCGGATGCGCCGTTGCTGGCGATCTACCTGCACCTGGACCTGCAGCTGGCGGCGGACCTGCTGCTTGCGCTGGACGCGCATGAGGCGCCGGGGCAGACACACGCGCGCAGCATGATGGCCAGCCCGATGGACCCGCCGATGCAGGCCACGGTGATACGGCTGCTGCATGCGCTGGGCAACACGCGGGAAGCGGCGGTGCTGGGCCCGGCGCTGGTGCGCGAGGTGTACTTCCGCGTGCTGACCGGCGCGCAGGGCGCTGCGATGCGTGAGGCGCTGGCCATGCGCGGCCGTTTCGGCAGCATCGGCCGGGCGTTGCGGCAGATCCATGCGGCCTATGCCACGGCGCTGGACGTGGCACACCTGGCGGCGGAGGCGGGGATGAGCGTGGCGACCTTCCACGATCACTTCCGTGACGTCACCGGCACTTCGCCCATGCAGTACGTGAAGTCCACGCGCCTGCACCAGGCGCGGTTGCTGATGCTGCGCCAGGGGATGACCGCCGAAGCGGCGTCGCTGGCGGTGGGGTATGCCAGCCCGTCGCAGTTCAACCGGGAGTTCAAGCGTCTGTTCGGCCTGCCGCCGGCGGCGGAAGTGGCGCGGATGCGGCGCAGCTTCGCGGTGCCGCCCGCGCCAGCCGGTGCGCTGTATGTGTCTTCCCACTGAATGGCGCGGGTCGGCCCGTTGACAGGCTATCTACCTACTAGTAGGTTTGCGCCCATGAAAGAGTCGCTGTCCCCGAAGGCGCTGGAGATTCTGGCGCAGGCCCGTTCCCTGCTGGAAGCCGGTGGTTACAACGGTTTCAGCTACGCGGACGTGTCCGCGCGGGTGAACATCAGCAAGGCCAGCATCCATCACCACTTCCCCAGCAAGGCCGATCTGGTGCGCACGGTGGTGGTGCTGTACCGGGCCGAGGCGCGCGAGGGACTGGCACTGCTGGACCGGCAGCTGGGTGATCCGCTGCTGGAGCTCAACGCCTATGTCGATTACTGGTCCAGCTGCATTGCCGGCGGAACGGCGTCGTTCTGCATCTGCGCGATGCTGGCCGCGGAAGCACCGATGATCCCGGTGGAGATTGCCGAGGAGGTGCGCGGCCACTTCGAGGACCTGACCGAGTGGTTGACCCGTACCCTGCTGAAGGGCGCTGCGCAGGGGCAGCTGCGCCTGCAGGGCCCGGCGGACGACGAAGCCAAGGCGTTCATGGCGTCCGTGCACGGTGCGATGTTGGCGGCGCGGGGGTTTGGCGATGCGGCGACCTTCGCGGCCCTGGCGCGGCTGGCGATCGCGCGGGTGAGCGCCGCCTGAGAACTGTATGCGGAAGGCCTGCGGCAACGCGGGTCTTCTTTTTGCCCACCAAGCCTACCTACTAGTAGGTTTATTGAAGCCCAATGGAGTACTCCCATGCCACACCCGCTGTCCGCCCTCGGCGTCATCCACACTGCCGTCAGCCTGCTTCCCATCGTGGCCGGTCTCTATGGCTTGGTCCGCCACCGCGCCATCGATCCGGCCACGCGTGCCGGCAAGCTCTACCTGCTGGGCCTGGTGTTGTCGGTGGCAACCTCGTTCACCGTGTCCAGCACGGGCGGACTCAATCCCGGCCACGCCTTTGGCGTGATCGTGCTGCTGGTTGCTTTCGGCGGGGTGCTGGCCGCGCGCCTGCGCTTCCTGGGGCGGGCGGCGCGGTATCTGTCCACCTTCGCGTTGTCGTTCAGCTTCCTGCTCTCGCTGGTGCCGGGTGTGAATGAAACGCTGACCCGCATCCCGGTGGCACATCCGATTGCGGCCGCGCCGATGGCTCCGGTCGTGCTGCAGACCTTGCTGGGGTGTTTCGTGGTGTTCGTGCTCGGTTTCATCGCACAGTGCTGGCGGATGCGTGGCCGCCGCTGAGAACGGGCGCCGCGGCGACGCTGCTCAGTCTGCCAGCGGCGGCGGCGCGTCTTCGCCATAGGTGGCGTAGGCGCTGCCGCAGGTGGCCACCGCAGCGGCCGCCGCGGGCAGGCCAGTAGCGCGGATGCCGCGCCGCGTATCGCGGTCGAATATTTCCGCGTAGCGTTCGGCGGCCAGCGCGTCATCAGGCAGCACATACAGCAGCACGCGCTGCAGGGTTGACTGGCCCTCCAGGGGCTGCGGCGTGCGGAACGCCGGTACCTGCACGCGGGCGCTGTGCCAGCGCATCGGCTCGCTGCTGGTCTGCCAGCGGACCTGCAGGGGCTGATCGAGCGGAAGCAGGGCGGCGCTGTCAGGGTAGCCGTAGGCGGTGCAGTCCGCGGGTGGCGTCCGGATGCTGGCGATGGCACCGTCTCCGATGTCCAGTGCGATGCCATTGACCTCCATCCGCACGATGGGCGCACCGCCGTAGTTGTGGACCTTGAACAGCGCCAGGCCTTCGAAGCGGCTGCGCTCCAGATCATCTGCGGTAGTGCCGCTGAGGCGTGCGAGCGCGGGCGCGACCTCCACATGATCGCGGTAGTGGTAATAGAGGTGCACCAGTTCCGGCGTGCCCGGGCGTCTCCATGCCGCGTTGAAGGGCGCAAGGTCCGGATAGGGGCGGCGCAGCAGGGGCACGTCGGTGACGGCACGATCTCCAGAGGGCGTGGCGTAGCGGTAGTGGTCCACCGAGCGCTTCAAGCGCCCGTCTTCATACGGGAATGCCCTGTCTGCATCGGACTGCGCGTTGGGGTAGCGGTGGAAGGCGATGAAACGTTCGGGCGTGTCGCCCTGCATGGGCAGGTCCGGGCCAGCGCCGGAGCCGGTGGATGCATACGGCGAGGTGTCCAGCCACAGCGGTTGCCCGCTGAGATTGACGTGCAGTTCCGCGATGGCGGCACGCGAGCCGCCGGCGAAGCTGTCCCAGGTGTTCTGCAGGGACTGCCACAGCGGAACGATGAGCATGGCTGCGGCGGTGGGCACGAACATCACAGCGTGCACGCGGCCGGGCACCTGGCCACGGTCCCGTACCATGTAGCGCAGCCACGCCAGCAGAAGCACCAGCAGCAACGGCACACCCACCCAGATCGCAAGGGTGGCCAGCGCCACGACGCCCCAGCCCAGATTGGGGGTGGCCACGGCGATGAGCGAGAGGGTGGCGATGAACGCTGCCAGCACCAGCGACACGCCGATCCCGAAGCGGTAGTTCCTGTAAGGGCGCTCAGTCATCACCGTTCCATCGGCCTGCGGGACATGGCGATATCTTGCCGGTCCGATGGCGGAGTGGAAAGGCGGACGTTGCCGCAGGCCTACCCTCAGCAGCCGACCAGTCGATCGGCTGCGATGCCCTGCCGATGCAGGCTGCGGTACTCGGTGGGGCTGGCATCGACCAGCCCGCGGAAATGGCGGCGGAACGATTCCTGTGAGCCGAAACCGGCCTGCTCGGCGACCCAGTGCAGGGGGCGGTCGGTGGTTTCCAGCAACTCGCGGGCGAAAGCCACGCGCTCGCGGATCAGCCAGTCGATGGGTGACAGCCCAGTGGCGTCGAGGAACTGCCGTTGCAGGGTGCGTTGGCTCAACGCAGCCTGTTCGGCCAGGCTGCCCAGCGAGTGCGGTTCGCGCAGATTGCGCCGCATCCATTCCATCAGCTTGGCCAGGCGCGTCGGCTCGCCGCTGGGAATGGCGCGGCTGACGCGCTGGCTGCGCCCGGCATCACGCCAGGGCGCCAGCACCAGGCGCTCGGCAACGAGGTTGGCCACGCGTGCGCCGTAATCCTTGCGCACCATGTGCAGCATCATGTCCATGCCCGTGGCCGAACCGGCCGAGGTGATGATGCTGCCGGCGTCGACGTAGAGCACGTCGTCGCGCACGCCGATGCGGGGGAACTGCTGCGCAAGCGTTTCGGTGAGCCGCCAGTGGGTGGTGGCCTGGCGGCCATCGAGCAGGCCGGCCCAGGCCAGCACGAAGGCGCCGGAGCAGATCGAGGCGATGCGGGCGCCGCGCGCGTGGGCGCGGACGAGCGCATCAAGCAACGCCTGCGGCGGGCGTTCACTGGGTTCGCGCCAACCGGGAATGACGATGATGTCCGCATCGTCCACCGCGTTGAGATCATGCGGCAACTGCACCTGCGTATTGCCGAGCATGCGCAGTGCACCGGGTTCGCCCGCGCACAGCTGCGTGCGGTACCACGCCACGCCCAGTTCCGGACGCACCGGTGCGAACAGGCCCACCGCACAACCGAACTCGAACAGGCCCTGGCCGTGGCAGGCCACGATGGCGACGGTCGGCGCGGTGGGATCGGCAGCGTGGATGGGCATGGCCTGATGCTACCGGTGATGGTGCATGCCGCCGCGTGGCATGCGGTCATGAGGTGATGCCTGCGGGATATATGGCGGCTGGGGTCGGATCCGTTTCCTTCGAAAGGGATCCGACCCCATGCAAGTGCGCTGCCTAACGTCATTACCAGCGGTCATGTGGGTGGCCGGATGTTACGGCTGGGTGACGCGATCACGCCTGTCGTGGCGAGTGAACAGGCCCTTGAATGGAACCGTGTTTCCGGCCCACCCCACGAGCCCCCATGCCTGCCGCCTACGCCCCTGTCCTGAGTCCTCTTGCTGTGTTGATCGCCGCCGCCCTGGTAGCGGCCCCCGTGCATGCGGCAGACGCCGATGCGCAGCCGGCAACCACAGCGGCTGCCGCCAACGTTGCTGCATCCACCCTGGACGCAGTGGTGGTGACCGGCTCGCGCACCAGCACGCGCACGGTCAAGAACAGCTCCACGCCCATCGACGTGATCTCCGCCGAGGATCTTGCTGCGACCGGGCAGGCCAACCTGCTCGAAGCGCTGCAGCGCAGCCTGCCGTCGCTGAGCCAGATCGGTGGCTACCAGAGCGACCAGGAGAGCCTGATCCGCGGCTATCAGCTGCGCAATCTTTCACCGGGCTACACGCTGGTGCTGGTCAACGGCAAGCGCCGCAACGCCAGTGCCTATGTGAGCGGTGCCAACGGCGGCGGCTTTCCTGGCCACGCCTGGGCGGATCTGGCGCTGATTCCGGTGTCGGCCATCGACCACGTGGAAGTGCTGCGCGACGGTGCCTCCGCTATCTACGGCTCGGACGCGATCACCGGTGTGGTCAACGTCATCCTGAAATCGCAGGCACAGGGCGGTGAGGTGTCGGTGGAGAGCGGGCAGAGCATCGATGGCGACGGTACGCGTACCAGCGTGCGCGCCAACGTCGGCCTGCCCTGGGGCGAGGACGGCTTCGTCAACCTCTCGGGCGAGACCACGCGCCAGCACCACGCGATCCGGACGCGACGCTACATCGATGGCTATCTGAGCTATCCGGCGATCGATGCCAATGGCAACCGGGTCGCGCTGCGGCCGAACAACCGCCTGCCGGCCGGTGCGACGCCGGACCCTGCCGAGGCCACGCGCGATGCCGAAGCCAACACCATCCTCAGCTCACCGTCGTATGCGCTGAAGGCGTTTGCGGTGAACGTGGGCCATGGCCTGGGTGAGAGCGCGCAGTTCTACGCCAACGCCACTGCCAGTGACCGCACCGCACAGGCGATCCAGAACTTCCGCCTGCCGGCCACGATCTTCACCACGTACCGGACACCGGGGGTGCTGAGCGTGTTTCCCGACGGCTTCCTGCCGGTGCTGGAGACCAAGGAGAAGCAGTACACCGGCACCGCCGGCGTGAAGGGGCAGGTGGCCGGCTGGGACTACGACGCCAGCCTGACCGGCAACCGCAGCACGGTGCGCACCTATACCCGCAACTCGGTGAACTACTCGCTGCCGTACCCGGGCTCGCCCACCGACTTCTATGACGGCAAGCTGGATTACCAGCAGGGCATTGCCAACCTGGACCTGCGCCGGGGCTTTGAGGTGGCGGCCTTTGCCTCACCCCTGGAAGTGAGTGCCGGTGCCGAGTACCAGCACGAGCGCTACGAGCGCGGGGCAGGGCAGTGGGAGTCGTACACCGGATTCGGTGCCGCTGCGTTTGTCGGCTACTCCACCGCCGACGTGGTGAAGGCCACGCGCAACAGCAAGGCGGTGTACGTGGGGGCGGCGACCAACGTCACCTCGCGCTGGTACCTGGATGCGGCCGCGCGCTGGGAAGACCATTCGGACTTCGGCAGCGTCTCGACCGGACGCTTGACCAGCCGCTTCGACATCACCGACGCACTGGGCGTGCGTGCGACGGTCAGCAACGGCTTCCACGCGCCAAGCCTGGGCGCGCAGTTCTACCAGGCCACGGGCAGCTGCCCGTGCGGTACGACGCTGGTGGCGCAGGTGTCCTCGCCCGCTGCCGTGGCACTGGGTGCCACCCCGCTGAAACCGGAGAAGGCCACCAACTACAGCGTCGGCGTGACCTGGGACCCGAGCCCGGCCTTCCACCTGGCCGTGGATGCCTACCAGATCGACATCCGCGGCCAGCTCGGCCAGTCCAGCCAGATCGGCTACAACGCGCAGGATCCGGCGCGCATCACCGACAACAGCGGCACCGTATTGACCTCCGCGCAGAAGAACACGATCGATGCGCTGCTGGGTTCGGCCGGCATCAGCATCCTGCCGGGCGACGCGTTCTATGCCAGCTACTTCACCAACGTGGGCGACACCCGCACGCGCGGCGTGGAGCTGACGCTGGAGGCGAACCAGGACACATCGTGGGGCAAGCTGCGCTGGAGCTATGCCGCCAACGTCGGACGCACCACGATCCGCAGCGTCAGCGCCATTCCTGCGGCGCTGCAGGGGCTGCCCAACATCAACCTGCTGACGAAGTCCGGCGAGTACGCGTTGCGCTTCCGTACGCCCAGCTACACCCAGGTGGCCGGACTGGGCTGGCAGAACGGACGCTGGCGCTCGAATGTGGACGTTACCTACTACGGGTCGATCAAGCGCCTCAACAACGGCGTGGAGTACAGGCAGCCACCGGTGCTGGTGACCAACCTGTCCGGCGGTGTGGAGCTGGGCGCGGGCTGGAGTGCGGCGCTGGGCATCAACAACGTGTTCGACAAGCGCACCCGCAAGGTGCCGGAGTACGCGCGCAGCGCCACCGACGTGGCCAGCATCGAGACCACCTGGGACAGCGGTGACGTGCTCAGCAGGATCGGCGCGTTCTGGTACGGGCGGGTCAATTACCGGTTCTGAGGTTCAGGCATGGCGTCGCCGGCCAGCGTCCGGCGTTACCGAGGAGAGTGGCATGTCATCTGGGTTGAAGATTGTTGCGTTGATCGGTTCGCCAACGGCATCGGCGAATTCGCGCACGCTGTTGCTGGTACGGCACCTGCTGGAGGCGCTGCAGCAGCGCCTGCATGCCAGCGTGACACTGGTGGAGCTGGCGCCGATTGCGCGCGCGCTGGGGCAGACGCTGTCGCGCAGCGAGGCCGAGCCCGCGGTGGAGCAGGCGCTGGCCACCCTCGAGGACGCCGAGCTACTGGTGGTGGCCGCACCGGTCCATCGTGGCTCGTACCCGGGGTTGTTCAAGCACCTGGTGGACTTCATCGACCTCGAGGCGCTGGTGGACACCCCTGTGCTGCTGGCGGCCACCGGGGGCAGCGAGCGGCATGCGCTGGTGATCGACCATCAGCTGCGACCGTTGTTCAGCTTCCTGCAGGCGCATACGTTGCCCATCGGCGTGTACGCCACACCAGCCGATTTCGATGGCGAGCAGATCAAGAGCGCGGCGTTGCAGGCGCGCATCCAGTTGGCTGCCGAGCGCGCTGCCGGGCATCTGCTGCCGCATGCCGCCAGCGGGCCGGCGCCCCTGCGCCGCATCGCCTGAGCTGCCCATAACGGCCAGCAGTCTGCTTATTGCCAACCTGCATCTGCGTGGCCGGATCCGACCGGCGATTGTCGCCAGCAGGTACGGGCGCGGCGCACAGCTTCTCTAGCATCGATAGCGAAACGGCACTTCATTGCCGGCCCAGACGAGGACGAACCCGTGGCTGCAGCTGCCTCCCCCAAACCCATCCTGTTCCTGCTTGATCGCGAGTTCGTCGACGGCCAGTTGCCGGGCCAGCGCTTCTTCTGCCGGCACAGCCTGCTGCTGGAAGGCGCGCTGTCCAGCATCGACGGCCTGGATGCACAGCTGGACGTGCGCCGCATCGGCTTCGCGCGGCCACGCCGCGAGGTGATCGCGGCGGTGGGCGAGCAGGACCAGTCGCTGCCGAAGCTGGTGCTGCCGCAGGGCGTGCGCAGCGAACACGCCAACGGTGCCTACCAGGACCGGCAGTACGTGACCGGTGCCGAGCCGATCCTGGCCGCACTCAATGGCCTGCTTGGCATTCCTGTGGCCCACCCCTGAGCGAGGACGCGGACATGAGCTACCTCATCAGCGTGCTGGACAAGAGCCCGGTGGCCGAAGGCGCAGGCGCCGAGCAGGCGCTGCGCAACAGCCTGCAGCTGGCCCAGCGTGCCGAACAGCTGGGCTACCACCGCTACTGGTTTGCCGAGCATCACGCGGCACCGACCCTGGCCAGTCCGGCGCCGGAGGTGCTGGCGGCATGGGTGCTGGCACAGACCCGGCGCATCCGCATCGGCAGCGGTGGCGTGATGCTGCGCCACTATGCGCCGTACAAGGTGGCCGAGAACTTCAACCTGCTGGCGGCGCTGGCGCCCGGACGCGTCGACCTGGGGGTGGGCAAGGCACCCGGTGGCCTGCCGGCGTCCACCGCAGCGCTGGCCGCGGGGCGGCCGGCCTTCGCCGATTTCGATCAGCAGCTGCGCGATCTGGAAGGATTCCTGTCCGGCTCGCTGGCCGAAGATCATGCGCATGCCAATGCGCAGGCGCGGCCGGTGCCGCAGGTGGCGGCCGAGCGTTTCCTGCTGGGCGCCAGCCCGCAGAGCGCACGGCAGGCGGCGGAGCTGGGCTGGCGCTTCGTCTATGCCGCCCATTTCGACGGCGACCCGAAGCACATCGAAGCGGCGTTCGAGGCCTATCGCGCCGTATCCACGCAGCCGCCGTTGCTGGCCACCGTCGCTTTCGCGGCGCCCACCAGCGAAGCGGCGGCGCGCCATGTCGGCGCATTGCGTGTCTACAAGCTGCACCTCGGCCCGGGGCAGACGGTGAACCTGCCCAGCCCGGACGCCGCGGCCGAGTATGCCCGCCAGGTCGGCGTGACCGACTTCCGTATCGAAGAGACGCGGCCCAGCGTGCTGTCGGGCGACGCGCAGCAGGTGCGCGGGGAACTGGACGCACTGCACCGCCGCTTCGGCGTGGGCGAATTCATCCTCGATGCGCCGGTGGCCGACCTCGACGCACGCCTGGCATCCCTTGAACTGCTGTCGCCCGCGCCACGCGCGGCGGTGGCCTGACCTGCAGGAGCGATACCCATGAGCAAGACACCGCGCCCCATCCCGTTCGGCATCATGCTGCAGGGACCGGGCAGCCACATGCATGCGTGGAAGCATCCGTCCAACCCGGCCGATGCCAGCGTGAACCTGGACTTCTACATCGACATCGCGCGCACGGCCGAAGACAACGGCATCGCGTTCGGCTTCGTTGCCGATGGGCTGTACATCAACGAGAAATCGATCCCGCACTTCCTCAACCGCTTCGAGCCGATCTCGCTGTTGTCCGCGCTGGCCACGGCGACGAAGAAGATCGGCCTGGCCGGCACGCTGTCCACCTCCTACAGCGATCCGTTCACCGTGGCCCGGCAGTTCGCCTCGCTGGACCTGATCAGTGGTGGGCGCGCCGGCTGGAACGTGGTGACCTCGCCGCTGGAAGGATCGGGCCGCAATTACGGCCGCCCGCATCCGGAACATGCGCTGCGCTACCAGATCGCCGACGAATACCTGGAGGTGGTGCAGGGCCTGTGGGATTCATGGGACGACGATGCCTTCATCCGCGACCGCGAACAGGGCACCTTCTTCGCCACCGACAAGTTCCGCCGCCTCGACCACAAGGGCCGCTTCTTCCAGGTCGAAGGCCCACTGAACATCCAGCGCTCCGCGCAGGGGCAGCCGGTGATCTTCCAGGCGGGCTCGTCCGACGACGGCATCGCGCTGGCCGGCAAGTATGCCGATGCGGTATTCACCCACTCGCCCTCGCTGGAAGAAACCCGTGCCTTCACCCAGAAGGTGAAGAACTCGGCCATCGCCCACGGGCGCAGCGGCAATGACGTTAAGATCTTTCCGGGCATCGGGCCGATTGTCGGCCACACCGCCGAGGAGGCCGAAGCCAAGTACCAGGCGATTGCCGCACTCGCGGGCCTGGACGATGCGCTGGCCTACCTCGGGCGCTTCTTCGACCATCACGATTTCACCCAGTACGATCCCGACGCGCCGTTCCCCGAGCTGGGCGAGATCGGCAGCAATTCGTTCCGCTCCACCACCGATCGGATCAAGCAGGATGCCCGCGAGCAGGGCTTGAGCCTGCGCCAGGTCGCGTTGCAGGCGGTGAGCCCGCGGCCCAACTTCATCGGTACACCCGAGCACGTGGCCGACGAGTTGATCCGCTGGTTCGAGGCGGGCGCCAGCGATGGCTTCATTCTCGGGTTTGCGGCGCAGCGCGAGGGGCTGGAGGATTTCGTGACCCTGGTGCTGCCGATCCTGCAGGCGCGCGGGTATCACCGGCGCGAGCTGGAAGGGAAGACGCTGCGCGACCACCTGGCCCTGCCGTACAAGGCCAGCCGCCATTCGACGGCCGCCGAACCGGCGCGGAAGGTGGGGTGAGGCAATGAATGTACTGCGCCGGGCATCCTTGACTGTGGCGCCCACCGGGCCGACGGGCGTGCTGCCTGAAATAGCCGCACACGCCGATGAAGCCATCGCCATCCGCCACGACCTGCATCGACACCCGGAGCTCGCCTTCGAGGAGCATCGCACCAGCGCACGCGTAGCCGAACTCCTGCAGCAGTGGGGCTATACGGTGACCACGGGCGTCGGTGGAACCGGTGTGGTCGGAACGCTGCAGCGGGGTCAGGGCAGCCGAAGGCTCGGGCTTCGCGCCGACATCGATGCGCTGCCGATCCAGGAGGCGTCCGGGCTGCCCTATGCCAGCCAGAACGAAGGACGGATGCACGCCTGCGGTCATGACGGACACACCGCGATCCTGCTGTCGGCGGCGCATTACCTGGCCCGGCACGGGCGCATCGATGGCACCCTGCAACTGGTGTTCCAGCCGGCGGAAGAAACCGGCTCCGGTGCGTCAAGGATGCTCGCCGACGGTCTGTTCGAGCGTTTTCCGGTGGATGCGATCTATGGACTGCACAACTGGCCGGGTGTGCCGGTGGGGCACTTCGGCTTTGTCGACGGACCGGCGATGGCATCGGTCGACTGGGCACGGTTGAGGGTGATCGGCAAGGGCGGGCATGGTGCGGAACCACAGGGAAGCGTGGATCCCATCCTCGCCGCCGCGCACGTCGTCACCGCACTGCAGAGTGTGGTGTCGCGCAATGTGGACCCGCGGCAGATGGGCGTGGTGACGGTCGGTTCGATCCACGGTGGGCAGGCGGCCAACGTGATTCCCGACGTGGTGGAGCTGACCCTGACCGTACGCGCCTATCTGCCCGACGTTCGCGACACGCTGCGCCGTCGCGTGACCGAGCTTGCCGAGCAGACCGCCGCCGCGTTCGGGGCGCGCGCCGAGATCGAGTTCCCGCGTGGCTTCCCGAGCGTGATCAACCATGCGCAGCAGACCGCCTATATCCGTGAGGTGGCGCTGCAGGGATTCGGCGCAGGGCAGGTGCTGGATGCCTTCGCGCCGCGCACCGCCAGCGAGGACTTCGCCTTCCTGCTGCAGGCCCGGCCCGGAAGCTTCGTGTTCGTCGGCAACGGTGACAGTGCATCGCTGCACAGCCCGCGCTACGTGTTCAACGATGCGGTCATCGCTCCCGCCGCCAGCCTCTGGGCGCGGCTGGCCGAACACTATCTGGTGGAGGACGCAGCATGAGTACGGCACCGTTCGAGGAGCGCTTCCTCTACACCTCGGTGGACGATCCACTGGCGCGGCCACTGTTCGATGGGCTCGAACAGGAGTACGACAGTCGTTACGCCGATGTGCGGCGACGCATCGGTGGCAGTGCGCGCGAGGAGCTGCAACGCTATCCAGCGCAGGCATTCGCTGCGCCGGTGGGAGCGTTCGTGCTGCTGCTGCGTGAGGGCGTGGCCATTTCCGGCGGCGCGTTCATGCCTCACCGCGACCCGGATACGGCCGAGTTCAAGCGCATCTGGACACTGCCTGGCCTGCGCCGCCAGGGCATCGCCCGGCGGGTGCTGCAGGAGCTTGAAGACCAGGCCGCACGCCAGGGCTATCGCCGCGTGTACCTGACCACCGGCTTCCGCCAGCCTGAGGCGGTCGGCCTGTACCTGAGCCATGGCTACACCGCACTGTTCGATCTGTCTGCCGACCCGGAATCGATCGCCCATCTGCCGTTCGAGAAGCAGCTGCGGGCACCGGCGCGTCCGCCGGCATCAAGCACTGCCGCCGTGCAGGGAGTCCACGCATGAGTACGCCGTCCACCGCGATCGAGGGTCTGGCCGCGCGTCCGGCACCGGCATTGAAGATCGTGCCGGCGCGGCATCCGCTGCAGGTGTTCGGCACGGTCCTGGCGCTGGCGTTGATCCTGATCGGGCTGCAGTCGGTACTCGGCAATCCACGTTGGGGCTGGGGCACCTTCGCCGAGTGGTTCTTCGCCCGCCCGGTGCTGGAAGGGCTGGGTCGCACGCTGTTGCTGACCGCGCTCGGCACCGGCCTGGGCTTCGCGCTGGGCACGCTGCTGGCGCTGGCACGGGTATCCGGCTCGCCGTTGTTGTCGGCGGTATCGTGGGGCTACGTCTGGTTGTTCCGTTCGATTCCACTGCTGGTGCTGTTGCTGCTGCTGAACAATCTGGGTTATCTGTACAGCACGATCGAACTGGGCATTCCGTTCACCGGCATCAGCCTGTTCTCGTATCCCACCACCCAGCTGATCGGTGTGTTCACGGCTGCGGTGCTGGGCCTGACACTGAACCAGGCGGCGTTCTCGGCCGAGGTGATCCGCGGTGGCATCCTCTCGGTCGATCACGGCCAGTATGAAGCAGCGGCCGCGCTGGGCCTGCCGCGCGGCCGCCAGGTGCGGCGCATCATCCTGCCGCAGGCGATGCGTTCGATCCTGCCGGCCGCCTTCAACGATGTGATCGGCCTGGCCAAGAGCACGTCGGTGGTCTACGTGCTGGCGTTGCCGGAGCTGTTCTACACCGTGCAGGTGATCTACCGCCGCAACCTGGAGGTGGTGCCACTGCTGATGGTGGCCACGGTCTGGTACCTGGTGATCCTGACCGTGCTGTCGCTGCTGCAGCGGCGCGTGGAGCAGCGCTTCGCGCGTGGCCAGCTGCAGCGTGAGCGCAGCGTGTCGCGGGTATCCTCGCCCGCGCCGCGTGCGGCATCGCCGGTTGCGGTGCGGCCGCGCATCGCGAGCGCGGCCGAGGCCGGACAGGGAGCGCCGATATCGCTGCACGGTGTCGGCAAGGCGTTCGACGGGCAGCCGGTACTGGAGGACATCACCCTGGAACTGCGCGGCGGCAGCGTAACGGTGCTGATCGGCCCGTCCGGTGCCGGCAAGTCGACGCTGCTGCGGCTGATCAACCACCTGGAGCGCGCCGACACCGGCTTCGTCAGCGTCGGTGGCCAGCTGATCGGCTATCGCCGTGACGGCGACACCCTGTACGAGCTGCCGGAGCGCGAGATCCGCCGCCGTCGTGCCGAGGTGGGCATGGTGTTCCAGGGCTTCAACCTGTTCCCGCACCTGACCGCGCTGGAGAACATCATCGAGGCGCCGATCGCGGTGCGCGGTGTGCCGCGTACGCAGGCCGAACAGCAGGCGCGCGTGCTGCTGGAGCGCGTCGGTCTGGCGGACAGGGCCGATGCGTTCCCGCGCCAGCTGTCAGGTGGCCAGCAGCAGCGCATCGCCATCGCCCGTGCACTGGCCCTGCAGCCGAAGGTGCTGCTGTTCGATGAGCCGACGTCGGCGCTGGACCCGGAACTGGTGGCCGAAGTGCTCAGCGTGATCGAAGAGCTCGCCCGTTCCGGCACCACGCTGGTGATCGTCACCCACGAACTCGGCTTCGCCCGCCGCGTTGCCGACCACGTGGTGATGATGGACCAGGGCCGGGTGATCGAGCAGGGCACGCCCGAGGCCGTATTCGAACACCCGCGCCAGCAGCGCACCGCCGATTTTCTCGCCAAGACCCTCTGATCCGGATGTGACCCCCATGAGCCCTGCAACGTCTCGTCGCCCCTCGCGCAGCACCCTGCTGGTCATCGCGGTGCTGGTCATCGGCATTGCCGGCATCGTCTATTCACGGGCACGGCAGGCCCCGGGGGCCGTGCCCGCAGCGACCAGCAGCCTGGCCGGTGCCGGCGCGCCAGCGCTGCGGGGGACCGTGGATCCGAAAGCGCAGGCGCTGGTTCCGGCGGACTTCCGCTTCGTGACGCCGGGCACGTTGACGGTCGCGACGCATCCCGGTCAGTTGCCGCTGGCCGACTATGGCGCCGACAGCAAGGAAGTGATCGGCATCGAGCCGGATATCGCACGGCTGGTGGCCGATGCGCTGGGCCTGAAGCTGGTGGTGGTGCCGGTCGCCTGGGCCGACTGGCCGCTGGGACTGGAGTCGGGCAAGTACGACGCAGTGCTGTCCAACGTAACCGTGACCGAAGAGCGCAAGAAGAAGTTCGACTTCTCCAGCTACCGTTATGACCTGCTCGGCATCTATACGCGCACCGACGGGCCCATCCAGAAGATCGAGAAGCCGGCCGATGTCGCTGGCCTGAAGGTGGTGGTCGGTGCCAGCACCAACCAGGACCAGATCCTGCGGCAGTGGGATGCACAGAACATCGCGGCCGGGCTGGAGCCGGTGCAATACCAGTACTTCGATGATTCGGTGGTCGGCCGCCTGGCCGTGATCACCGGCCGGGCCGATGTGTCGTTCGAACCCAACGCCACCGGCGCGTACTCCGCGCGCGATGGCAAGGTGCGGCGCGTTGGCCTGTTTCCGGGCGGTTGGCCGAACGCTGCTGCGATCTCGGTCACCACGCGCAAGGGCAGCGGCCTGGCCGATGCGGTGACCCAGGCGCTCAATACCCAGATCGGCAGCGGCACCTACGCACAGGCACTGGCGCGCTGGAACGTGACCGAGGAAGCCGTGCCGCAGTCGCAGACCAACCCGCCGGGCTTGCCGGATCTCTGACGCCGGGCATGCCCCGGCACCAAGGCTGCTTCTGTAGAGCCGAGCCATGCTCGGCTGCTCTACCAACGCGCCTCCAGCGTCCTGAACGGCTTCGCCAACCGCACACCCTCGGCATCGAAGTCGGAAACGCTACGGCCGTCCACGCGCACCTGCTTCGGTGCCGTGCGCGCGGGCCACCAGACCTTGACGGCCGTGGCGCTGCGCAGCCCTTCGCCGAGCGTCACGGTCAGCGTACCGTCGCGTTGCTGTGCCTGCATCCGCAGCGTGCCGTACGCCGTCGGCAGGCGCTCCACCGCAAGGCCATCGCCGGCCAGCCAGGAGGGCGGCGTGCCCGGCAGCAGTGACAGGGCATCGTCGTCCTCGCGCATCAGCATCCCGAACAGGGTGCGGCCGTATTCGGCACCGATCCAGGTGTGCGGCATGTCGCCCAGGTAGCGCGGAAAACGCAGCCGTGAGTGCACGACTTCGGCCAGCACCTGCCATTGCAGCGGGCGACGGTCGCGCAGCAGGCCCTGCAGCAGCTCGTCGGCCGCTGCGGGCTGGCCCAGATGCACATAGCTCAGGACGTTGCGGATTTCATAAGGGGTGTACGCATACAGCGCACCGGGCTGGTTGCGCTTGCGGACGTCGTCAAGATAGCGGGCAAAGGTGGTGCGCAGCGCATCAGCCGGCAGCACGCTCTGCGCGCCGGTGGGATCCAGCGCGATGGAGACGCCGGTCGGGTCTCCATCGCCAAGATCGGCGGAGGAGGGAATGAAATCGATGCCCTTCCACGCCATCGTCGCGCGGATCGAAGCGTGCAGTGCGTCATACAGCGCCTTGTACTGCCCGCGTGCCCAGGTGGCGGTGGCGTGGTCGCCGAGTGATTCAGCCAGCCATGCGCCGTCATGCCAGCCCTTCAGGCCCCAGTAGTCGTCCCAGTAGCTGTGGGTGGGAGAGGGATAGCCCTCGTGGCTGATCGACGGTGCCAGGATGCCGGCAAAGCGTTCCGGCGCCGGTTGATCGGCCTTGTAACCGGGTACCAGCGTGCGCTCACGCAGTTCCTGCAGGAAGCGCAGCGCGGCCTTCACTTTCGGCAGGTACGCACGCACGGACTCAGGGCCACCGTCGAGGCGCGCGACATCGGCCACCAACGCGACGTACTGCCCCTGGCTGTCGTACTCGATGTCCGATCCGAAGCCGGTGTTGACGCTGCCATCGTCATTGAGGATCGGCGACACCAGGCCGTTGGCATGTACCCCGTGTTCGCTGTACCACGCAAGGTAGTCGCGCGCGACCTTGGCTTCGCCCATCCGCAGCAGTACCGCCGAGGTGGCCATGCCGTCGCGGATGAAGGAGCGGTTGTAGTTGCGTGGGCCGGGTTGCATGGCCGGGCCGGTCTGGTTGATCAGCATGTACGCGGCCTGGGCACGCAGCATGTCGACCAGCGACGGATCGGGCAGGCGCAGGCCGACCTGGCCCAATCGTGCCTGCCAGTCCGCAGAGGCTTCGGCGGCCAGCGTCTCGAAGCCGGCATCGGCATCGCCTGGCAGGCGCGCGAGGTCCAGTGCCGGTGGCTCCGGAAGTACACCCTTGGCGTCGGCCGCCGCCGTACCCAGCGGGAAGGCGACGACCACGGATTGGCTGGCGCCGGGCGCCAGTGTGATCCGGTAGTCCAGCGCCGCCGCCGCCAGCCCACGCGCATCGGTGGCCTGGCGTGCGCCGGGCAACCGGCCCGAAGCGATGGCGGAGGTGATCTCGGTTTCGCCGTTCGGGCCGAACGGTGCCGCGCCGGAGGCGCTGACCGCCGACAGCGAGTACAGCAGGGTACGACCATTGACGCGCACGCTCTGGCCGTCGATGGCCACGTCGCGGATCGGCGACAGGCCACCGTTCTGCCACGGCGGGTTCATCTGCATCGGCCGCACCACCAGGCTCAGCGTGCCCTCGACCGGCGTGGTACCGGTATTGCGCAGTCGATGCCGGAGGAAGGTAACGGGCTGGCCGTCGCGCTCGATCGCGAACGCTTCGCTGCGCAGTTCCAGACCGGGTTGCGGCGACCAGGCGGCCGAGGGCATCGGCTTCCAGCCGTCGCGCAGGGCATGCTGCACGGCCTGTTCCGCGGCACCGGCGGCACGCCCATCGGCATTGCGCCAGATCGGCTGCACCAGCGGTGCGCCCTTGAATGCCTCGATGTTGCCGTATTCGTCGAAGATCGACTTCTGCCGTCCGGCATGCACGCCCACGGCCGTCCAGTACGTCTGCTGCATCTGCAACGACGCCGGGAACAAGCCACGCTGCGCGCCGCTGGCGGCGATCTGGTACTGCTTCATCGGCGTCATCACGGCCTTCGGGCCGAGCAGGCGCAGGCGCGTGACCTGTGGCGAGGGCCCGTCGACGATGAGCCGCAGGGCACGCACATCGTGCACCGTATCGCTGGCCAACCAACTCTGGGCATGGCTGGCGGCCTGCGTGTCCTGCGCCAGCGGCTGCCAGCGCCCCTGCGCATCCTGGGCCTGCAGGCGTGCGGCGCCACGCTGGCCCGCCCACTCCACCGCCAGGCCGGTGCCCGGCTGAGCGCGCGGCAGGGTGATTTCAAGCACATGGCTGCCCTTGCCATCGGTAGGGAGGGCGACGCCGCTACCGCCTTGCCACAACGCGGCTGCCTGTGCGCTGTCGAGTCCGTGCACGCGTGCACTGAGCGTGGCGTCCAAGGGTTCCATCTCGAAGATGGAGACCCCCCAGTCCGACGTGCGCTGGGGACTGGCCAGCCTCAGATAGCGCGCCTGGCGCGGTTCGAAGTACAGCGTCTCCACATCGCCCAGCGAGTCGGCCATGGTGTATGCGGTCTGCCACTGCCGGCCGTCCATCGAGGTCTGCAGCGTGTAACCCTCGGGATTGGAGACGTCCCAGGTCAGGCGTGCACCGCCGAGCAGGGCCGGTGCGCCCAGATCGATCTGGAACCAGTGTCCGGGGCTGAAGGCGCCGCCGGTGACCGTCTTCGGGTCGTTGTCGATCAGATGGCCGATGGCCATCGCCGGGACCTGCTGTGATGAGCTGCTGGCCTGCCACTGGCTGCGCGGTGGCAGTGTCTGCGCCTGCGCGGCGGAGGCCATCACGGCCAGCGGCAGCAGAGCGCGCGCGACGTAGCGCAGGCATGCCCAGGAGGGGCGGAAGCGATCAGCACGCAGCGTCATGTCGACAGCCTTGGAGGTTCGGCCAGGATCGGGCAGGCGCTACGCTAGCAGGGGGTGTAATCGTTTACATGACGCGCTGCAATAGGGGAGAGTGCGGACGCGTGGCGCGACGCCCTGCAAGGCGTCGCGACAGCCATCGTCCGCAACGTCACTGCCTGCACGAACCGGCGCCCCGTGACAGCAGCGCCCAGGCAAGCTCAGCGCAGCGCCACCTGTTCCCACCAGCGCGTGCCTGCCTGCGGCGCCTGCATGTCCAGCGCCTCGCCCATCATCGGCGTGGCGATCGGCACATCGTGCGCGGCTGCCAGCGCGGTGATGCGCTCGAAGGGCTGTTGCCAGTCATGCAGGGCCAGGTCAAAGGTGCCGTTGTGGATCGGCAGCAGCCACTTGCCGCGCAGGTCCAGGTGGGCCTGCAGCGTCTGCTCCGGCTGCATGTGCACGAATGCCCAGCGCGGATCGTATGCGCCGGTTTCGATCATGGTCAGATCGAACGGGCCGTACTTCTCGCCGATGGCCTTGAAGCCATCGAAGTAGCCGGTGTCACCACTGAAGAAGATGCGGAAGTCGCCGTCCTGGATGACCCACGAGGCCCACAGGCTGCGGTCGCTGTCGCCCAGGCCGCGGCCGGAGAAGTGCTGGCCGGGTGTGGCGGTCAGGCGCAGGCCATCGGCTTCGGTCGATTGCCACCAGTCCAGCTGTTCGACCTTGTCCGCGTCCACGCCCCAGGCGATCAACTGATCACCCACACCCAGCGGCGCGATGAAGCGCGTGGTCTTGCCCGCCAGCTGCATCACCGCAGCGTGATCCAGGTGGTCGTAATGGTTGTGCGAGAGGATCACGCCGGCGATCGGCGGCAGCTGTTCGATGCTGATCGGCGGGGCGTGGAAGCGCGCAGGGCCCATCCACTGCACCGGTGACGCCCGTTCGGAGAAGACCGGGTCGGTCAACCAGTACTGGCCGCGCAGCTTCAGCAGGATCGTCGAGTGCCCCAGCCGGAACAGGCTGCGATCCGGCGCGGCTTCCAGCGCGGCACGATCCAGCGCCTGCACCGGTATGGCGCCCGCGGGTACGGTCCCCTTCGGCTTGTTGAACAGGAAGGTCCACCAGATCTCCAGCCCGTTGCGCAGGCCCATCGCCGGCCGCGGCAGTACGTTGTGGAACTTGCCCTCGCGGTATTGCGGGGAGTCGGGGAAGTCGGGGAGGGACCAGGACTTGCAGAAGGTGTAGGCGGTCACGGCGAGGATTCCAAGCAGGAGGACAAGGAGCAGGCGCTTCATGGGTGACGTCCGCAGGGTACACTGCACAGTGTAGTTTCCTGCTGCGGAAAAGTATACTCATCGGTGTAAAATGGGGGTATCCGTTCAGTTATCTGGTGTCGCCATGTCCCGTCCGCCGCAGCGCCTGACCGACCGCAAACGCGAGGCCATCGTGCGCGCGGCGGTGGAGGAATTCCGCACGGCCGGCTATGAAGCCACCAGCATGGACCGGATCGCGGCAGCGGCCGGTGTATCCAAACGCACGGTCTACAACCACTTCCCCAGCAAGGAAGAATTGTTCTCGCTGATTCTGGAGGAACTCTGGGAACGCAGCATGGCCGGCGTCGAGCTGCCCTACCGTGCGGAGCAGCCACTGGAGCCGCAGCTGCTCGCGTTGCTGGAGCAGAAGCTGGAACTGCTGGGTGATGCCAATTTCATCGACCTGGCCCGCGTTGCCATGGCGGAGATCATCCATTCACCCGAACGTGCGCAGGCAATCGTCTGTCGCATGGGCGAGAAGGAGAGTGGGGAAAGCGCCTGGATCCGTGCAGCGATCGCCGATGGCCGGCTGCGTGCGGTCGATCCCGAATTCGCCGCCCATCAGCTGCATGGACTGGTGAAGAGTTTCGCCTTCTGGCCGCAGGTAACGATGGGGCAGGCGCCGCTGGGGGCCGACGAGCGCGCGCGGGTGGCGGCATCGGCGGTCGCCATGTTCCTGGGCCACTACGCGCGCTGACGCCGTGGCAACCGCGTCGGCATGGCTCGCCCGGCCCGCAAGCACAGTGCTGTGACGGACATGTCTGTGCCGTCGATGCGCCATCTGCGATAGTGACGTCGGGTATCAATGCACGATTGCTTCCATGTCATCCGCTTCGGCGCGCCATATCGGCGAAGTCCTGCAACAGTCCTATGGCATCACCACCGCCGCCGTGGTGCCTCGCCCGGTTGGCGCAGACGCCAATGCCAGCGTTTACCGCATCGACGCGCGACGCGGTCAGTGGTGGTTGAAATGCCGCACCTACCAGGTGCAACCGGCGGTCTGGGACACGCTGCATTGGCTGCGGGGCACCCTGGGCATCGAGGAGATCGTGGCGCCCTGGCCGGCGTTGACCGGCGGCGCGTCGGTCCAGCGCTGGGGCCTGCAGTTCACGCTGTTTCCCTACATCGAGGGCCAGTCCGGTTTCGAGGCGCCGCTCAGCCATGCGCAGTGGCTGCGCCTGGGCAACGTGCTGCGCCGGCTGCATGACGCTGAGGTGCCCGAATCGCTGCAACGCGCGCTGCCGACCCTGCGCCTTGAAGCGGATGCGTTGACCACCGTTGGGCGCTGGCTGCAGCCGGGCGATGCCTTGCCGGTCGCGCAGGATCGGTTGGGCAGCGCGTTCCTGGCCGTCTGGGAGCTGCGCCGCGAACGCATTGCCGAGGTCCACCGCCGCGCGTCGGAACTGCACGATGAACTGCGCGACGAACGGCCGCCGCTGCGGTTGTGCCATACCGACCTGCATGCGGGAAACCTGCTGATGGGCAACGAGGGCAACCTGCACCTGATTGATTGGGATGGCCTGTCCCTGGCGCCGCGCGAGCGGGATCTGATGTTCCCCGGCGCGGCGGTGGGTGGACGCTGGGGGCGCGAACGTCCGCTCGGTTTCGTGGAAGGGTATGGCCCGGACCTGGGGGACCCACGCTGGATCGCCTGGTACCGGCATTGGCGGATCCTGCAGGACCTGATCGAGTTCGAACAGGTGCTGCTGGGGGGCGACGCGCTGGAGCGCTCGCCGCAGCTGCGCCGTCAGTCGCTGCACTACCTGGGCGAACAGTTCGCGCCGGGCAATGTGTTCGACGCAGCCGAACGCGCGTATCGCGCGCTGGATGCGTCGCCGCTGCAGCGTTGACGGTGGATCATTCGGCGGGCTTGGCCGCCGCTGACGCCGCCGCCGTCGCCGCCCGCCGCGACAGCACGGCCTCGCGGTGGGCGATGTAAGCGTTGGCGGCCAGAATGATGCCCGCACCGACGATGGTCCAGCGGTCCACGGTCTCGTTGAACAGCAGCCACCCGCACAGGGTCACCAGCGGCAGCTGCAGGAAGCTGATCGGCGTCAGCGCCGACACTTCTCCCAGGCGCAGCGCGCGCGTCCACAGCAGCTGGCCGACCGTGCCCATCACGCCGGTGACCAGCAGCCACAGCCAGGCCACGCCACTGGGCCAGACCCAGACAAACACTGCCGGAACCAGCGAAAGCGGCACCCAGAAGACGTAGGTATAGAGCACTACGGTATCGGCGCTGTCCACGCGGGTGAGCTGCTTGATCTGGATGGCCACCAGTGAACTCAGCACCGCAGCGGCGACGGCGACCAGGCTGCCAGCGGTGAAGCCGGTGGTGCCCGGCCGCACGATCACCAGCACACCGATGAAACCGACCACCACTGCGGCCCAGCGGCGCACACGCACGGTTTCGCCCAACCACAGCACGGCGGCGATGGTGACGAACAACGGTGTGGAGTACGAGAGCGATACCGCCTGCGCCAGTGGCAGATGGCCCAACGCCCAGAACGCGCACAGCATCGAACCCAGGCCGATCGCACTACGCACGAAGTAGCGTGGCAGCTGCTGGGTCTTCAGCGGCGCATGGCCCGGCCGCAGCAGCATCGGCAGCAGTGCCAGCAGGCCGAACGCGTTGCGGAAGAAGGCGACCTCCTGGGTCGGTACGTAACGGGTGGCGTAACGGATCGCCACCGCCATCATGCCGAACGCCAGGGTGCTGCCGAGCATCAGCAGCGCCGCCCGCATCGGGGTGGCGCCGGTGGAAAGGGCGGGGGTGTTCACCACTGTGCGCCGAGCAGGCGGGGCTCCGGTTCGATCGGTACGCCGAATTTCTCCAGCACCGACGCGGAAATGCGCCGCGCCAGCGCAAGCAGCTCGGCCCCGGTGGCGTTGCCATGGTTGACCAGGACCAGCGCATGGCTGGCAGCAACGCCTGCATCGCCCTCACGGAAGCCCTTCCAGCCGCAGGCCTCGATCATCCACGCTGCGGAGACCTTGCGCCGGTCCTCACGATCGGCCGGGAACACCGGCAGGTCCGGGAAATGCTGCAGCAGCACGTCGACCTGCTCCAGGGGCAGGACCGGATTCTTGAAGAAACTGCCGGCATTGCCCAGCACCTCCGGATCGGGCAGCTTGCGGCGGCGGATCGCGATGACTGCGTTGGCCACGTCCACGGCACTGGGCAGCTCCACGCCCTGCGCCTGCAGTTCTTCGCGGATGCCGGCATAGTCCATGCGCAGGTCGTGCAGCAAGGGCAGCTTCAGCTCGATGGCGGTGATCAGGTAGCGGTCTGCCTGCTGCTTGAACACGCTGTCGCGGTAGGCGAAGCCACACTGTTCGTTGTCCAGCCGCACCCAGGCCTGCTCGTGGCAGTCCCAGGCTTCCACTGCCTGGATGAACTCGCCGACCTGTGCGCCATAGGCGCCGATGTTCTGGATCGGCGCTGCACCGGCCGTGCCTGGAATCAGGGCCAGGTTCTCCAGCCCGGACAGGCCTTCCTGCAGCGACCACATCACCAGGCCGTGCCAGGGCACGCCGGCACCGGCGCGGATCACCGCATGATCGGCGCGATGCTCCAGGAAACTGATGTCGCGGTTGCCGAACACCAGCACGGTGCCAGGCACATCGTCGGCGATCAGCACATTGCTGCCGCTGCCCAGCACCAGCAGCGGTCCGCCGGAAACCTCCGGCAGCGCCAGCACGTCCGGCAACAGCGATGCGTCATGCAGCTCCAGCAGCTGCGCGGCATTGGCACGCACGTGGAAGGTGTTCAGCGCCTGCAGCGGCGCGTTCCGGGTCAGTGTCCAGCGCAGCGGTGCGGCGGTGTCGAGTCCATCCATGGGGGTGCTCACAGCGGCGCCACCGCGCCACGGCTGGGCGCTTCGCGGCGGCGGCGGATCGCCTCCACGCATTCCGATACCAGCGCCGGCCCGCGGAAGATCAGGCCGCTGTAGCACTGCACCAGCGAGGCGCCCGCCGCCATCTTGGCCACTGCGTCGGCGCCGGACAGGATGCCGCCGACACCGACCAGCGGCACCGACTCGGGCAGGCGCGAGCGCAGCCGCCGCAGGACCAGGGTGGACTGTTCCAGGACCGGGGCGCCGGACAGACCGCCGGCTTCGTTCGCCAGCGGATCGCCGGCCACCTTGCTGTGGTCGATCGTGGTGTTGGTCGCGATCACGCCGTCCACCTGCAGCTCGCCGAGCACGCGCGCAGCAGCGTCGATGTCGCGCTCGCTGAGGTCAGGCGCCACCTTCACCAGCATCGGTACGCGCCGGCCGTGCCGCGCGGCCAGGTCTTCCTGGCGATCACGCAGCTGGCTGACCAGCTGGCGCAGTGCGGTTTCCTCCTGCAGCTCGCGCAGGCCGGCGGTGTTGGGCGAGGAGATGTTGACGGTGATGTAGTCAGCCAGCGGGTACACCTTGTCGAGGCAGGCCACATAGTCGTCGACGGCCTGCTCGTTGGGGGTGTCCTTGTTCTTGCCGATGTTGATGCCGAGCAGGCCGCGACGGTTGCGCGCGCGCTCGACATTGCGCACCAGTGCATCCACGCCTGCGTTGTTGAAGCCCATGCGATTGATGATGGCGTTGTGCGCCGGCAGCCGGAACAGCCGCGGCGTCGGGTTGCCCGCCTGTGGCCGCGGCGTGATCGTGCCGATCTCGACGAAGCCGAAACCCAGCGCGAACAGCGCATCGATGTGCTCGCCATTCTTGTCCAGGCCGGCCGCCAGGCCGACCGGATTGGGGAATGTCAGCCCGAACACGGTGCTCGGCAGCGGCGCGATGCGTGCGGCCAGCAGCGGCGTGGTGCCGGTGCGATAGGCCACGTCCAATGCGGACAGGCCGAGGCCGTGGGCGCGCTCGGCGTCGAGCGAGAACAGGAAGGGGCGGGCAAGCGAATACATGCGTCGGTTCAGTCCAGCGTGCCGAGGAAGGCTCGGGTTCGATATTCAAAGGCGACCTGACCGTTGACCGCGTGGGCCGCGAACAGATCCTGCAGTGCCGCCAGCATCGGCGCATGGCGCGGATGCCCGGGCTGTGGCGCATAGGAGGACGACAGCAGGCGGCCGCGCAGGGCGTCCAGATCCAGGTGCTGCACGTTCGGCAGTTCCACCTGGCCGCGCAACCCGGCGCCAAACCATGCCTGCATCGTGGCGTCATCCTGGTAGCGTTCTGCCACGGCGGAATAGTCCGTGCCGTAATCGAGCAGCAGCTGCTCATAGCCAACCAGGAACGGGCTGGCATCGAGCAGGCGTGAGTTCCAGTAGATCAGCGCCAGTCCGCCGGGGCGCAGGATGCGCTGCCATTCAACACGGACGGCGTCGGTGTCGAACCAGTGGAAGGCCTGCGCGGCACTGACCAGATCGACGCTGTGCTCTGCCAGGCCGGTGGCCTCGGCACGCCCATCGACGGCCTGGAACAACGGGTATGCAGCCAGCCAGCCTTCGGCAGCAGCGCGCATGGCGGCGTTGGGCTCGACCGCGACCACAGGATGGCCGGTGTCGAGGAACAGACGGCTGGAAATGCCGGTACCGGCGCCGATGTCGGCCACCCGTGCATCGTGGCCGACGCCCATCGGTCCATGCAGCCATTCCATCAACGCCGGCGGGTAGTCAGGCCGATAACGGACATAATCGGCGACGCGGCTGCTGAAGCGTTCGGTGCTGTCGGAGGAGGTCATGGCGGTCAGTTCGACAGTGCGGCGAGCCAGGCCAGGCCACCGAAGAAGAGGATGAAGGCCAGGACTGCCGCCAGGGCGGCTGCCACCATCACCCAGCCCAGCACCAGCCCGGTGACCGCCAGGCCATCGCCTTCGAGTTCATGCGGGCGGCGGCGGATCTCGGCGCGGGCCATGTGGCCGGTGACGATGGCGACGATGCTGGCCACGAAGGGCAGGACAGTCCAGGCGGCAATGCCCATGACCAGGCTGACCACGGCCAGGGCGCTTGTCTGTCGGGGTGCCACGCTCATCGGGTCCTCCTTGCAGTACGCACATGATAGTGCCTCCGTCCGGGCAATCCCATGGGCAGTGCCCGGCCCGAGCGGTTCAGCCCATCAGTACCTGGCCACCATCGACGTTCAGCACGTGACCGGTGATCCAGCGCGCCAGCGGCGAGCACAGGAACAGCGCGGCATCGGCAATCTCGCGTGGCTGGCCGAAGCGGCCGAACGGAATTCTTGCCAGGGTGCCGTGATACAGCGCCGGGTCGCTGGTTTTGCGCCGGTCCCACAGACCGTCGGCAAACTCGATGGAGCCCGGGGCGATCGCGTTGACCCGGATCCGGTCTGGCGCCAGTGCCAGCGCCTGCGACGTGGTGTAGTGCGAAAGAGCGGCCTTGGCAGCCGCATAGGGAGCGCCCCCCGGCCGGGGTTGCTGCGCGGCGATCGAGGAGAGGTTGAGGATGCAGGCGTCGCTCGATTCGCGCAGCCAGGGCAGGGCGAGTCGCGAGGCCCGCACCGCGGCCATCAGGTCGACCTGCAGGCTGGCGGCCCAGCCGTCTTCATCGTCGGCCATGCCGTATCCCGTGGCATTGTTGACCAGCACGTCGATGCCGCCCAGGGACGCTGCGGCCGCATGCAGCCAGGCGTCGATCTGGCCGGGGTCGGCCAGGTCGGCGGCAAAGGCGTGCAGTGATGCCCCCTGGGCCGCTGCGTCGGCCAGCAGGGCGTCGAGCCCCGCCTGACCTCGTGCGCAGACCGAGACATGGGCGCCGGCCGCAGCGAAGGCCAGGGCCATCTCACGGCCGATGCCTTTGCTGCCGCCGGCAACCAGCACCCGGCGGCCGCTGAAGTCGAGGATTGGAGCCCCCGCCGGGGCCCCACTCTCGGCGACGTCCGGGCCGGGATGCATCACAGGTCGAACTTGATGCCCTGGGCCAGCGGCAGCGAATCGGAGTAGTTGATGGTGTTGGTCTGCCGGCGCATGTAGACCTTCCATGCGTCCGAGCCCGACTCGCGGCCACCACCGGTGTCCTTCTCGCCACCGAACGCGCCACCGATCTCCGCACCGGAGGTACCGATGTTGATGTTGGCGATGCCGCAATCCGAGCCCGCAGCCGACAGGAAGCGTTCGGCGGTCTTCAGATTCTGGGTGAAGATCGACGAGGACAGGCCCTGCGGTACCCCGTTCTGCATGTCGATGGCTTCGTCGATGCTGTCGTAGGGCATCACGTACAGGATCGGCGCGAAGGTCTCGTGCTGGACCACGGCATCACTGTTCTTCAGGCCGCTGACAATGGCCGGCAGCACGAAGTTGCCGGCGCGGTCGATGCGGGTGCCGCCGGTCTCGATGGTGCCGCCGGCGGCCTTGGCCTGGGCAATGGCGTCGAGGAACTGCTGCACGGCACCTTCGCTGTTCAGCGGACCCATCAGGTTGGCGGCATCGGTCGGATCGCCGATCTTGCCTTCCACCTGCTTGTACGCCTTGACCAGCGTGGCCAGCACGTCGGCGTAGATCGAGCGGTGCACGATCAGGCGGCGGGTGGTGGTGCAGCGCTGGCCGGCCGTACCGACGGCGCCGAACACGATCCCCGGCACAGCCAGCTTCAGGTCGGCGGTCTCATCGAGGATGATGGCATTGTTGCCACCCAGTTCCAGCAGGCAGCGGCCCAGGCGGCGCGCCACCTTTTCATTGACGGTGCGGCCGACCTGGGTGGAGCCGGTGAAGCTGATCAGCGGCACGCGACGATCATCAACCAGCTTTTCCGACAGTGCGGTGCCGGCATCGTTGACCAGGAAGAAGATGTCCGGGAAGCCGGCTTCGCGCAGCGCGTCGTTGCAGATCTTCATCGAGGCGATGGCGGTCAGCGGCGTCTTGTTGGACGGCTTCCAGATGCACACGTCGCCGCAGATCGCCGCCAGGAATGCATTCCAGCTCCACACCGCGACCGGGAAGTTGAAGGCCGAAATGATGCCGACCAGGCCCAGCGGGTGGTACTGCTCGTACATGCGGTGGCCGGGGCGCTCCGAGTGCATCGTGTAGCCATACAGCATGCGGCTCTGGCCGACGGCGAAGTCGGCGATGTCGATCATCTCCTGGACCTCGCCATCGCCTTCCGGCTTGCTCTTGCCCATCTCCAGGGCAACCAGCGAGCCCAGCGCATCCTTGTGCCTGCGCAGCGCCTCGCCGCACAGGCGCACGGCTTCGCCACGGCGCGGGGCAGGGGTCGTGCGCCACTGCTTGAACGCTTCCTGGGCGCGGGCGATCACCGTCTCGTATTCAGCCTCGGTGGTCGCACGCACCTGTGCGATCGGCTCGCCCGTGGTCGGGTTGACCGGGGTGATCAGCTCACCGCTGGCAGCGCTCGACCACTCCCCGTTGCCCAGGTACGTGCCAGCGTTGATCGCGTCCAGGCCAAGGGACTTGAGCAGCTCGGAAGACATGCAGACTCCTGTGTTTTCGTTACGTTGTTTGGCGTCATCGCGGGCGGGTGGAGGGCGATGAACAGAACCGCCGATGGTAGCAGAGGGCGATGAGCGGCCTTGGTGCAGTGCAGGGTGCCAGGCCTGGCGGACGTGCTGGGACGGGACGTCCCGGCGACGCCAATCGGGTTGATCCTTCGGAGCGTGATGGGATGATTCCGTGCATCAAACGTCAATTTCTGGACGCTGTCGGACGCAGTGCGAATCATTTTGACGCATTTTGAAATATTAAAAAATAGGAATAGTTCTAATGACTTAGGGTGGGTCGGGCGGGTGAATGGGCGCACGACGGGCCGCCGCTTCCTACCAATTGCCTTTCACATCATTCACAATCAGGTTCGACTTATTGACGCAATTCCGTCTGTTCGCACCGGCTTGGGGAGGCTTGGTATGCGACAGCCATCACATTGTAGTGCTGGATCGGAAAACAGCTTGGAGAAGTGCAGTGCTACATGGATCGGTAGATGACCTCCCCGCAGAGCGTGCCGACGCCGGCCGCCGCCGGGTCGAAGCCCGGGCGGCCCTGGAACTGGGGCTTCGCCTCGGAGACCTGTTGCTCCTGCCCGGCATGGCTGCCTTGGCCCACGTCGTGTGCTACGGGACGGCGGCGCCCAACCAGTCCCAGCGCATCGTCTTCGGTGCGGTGATTCTCAGCGCCATCGTCTGCTTCTCCATCGCACCGGTCTACCGCAACTGGCGCCTGCGTGGCCTGCTGGCCGACCTCTGGCTGCTGCTGCTGGCCTGGTCCGGAAGCTTCGCCCTGTTCTCCCTGTATGCCGTGCTGGTGGGGCTGGCCGATGCCGTTCCGTCGCGCTGGCTGGTGGGCTGGTACATCGGCGGTCTGGCCTCGATGGTCGGCCTGCGCGTACTGCTGCGTGTCCAACTGCACCGGTTGCGTTCGCGGGGACTGGATCACGAGCGGATCCTGCTGGTCGGCCTCCGGGCGCCGGCGCTCAGGCTGCATCGCCTGCTGCGCGGCAAGCCGGAGATGGGCAAGGAAGTGATCGGCTACTTCACCAGCAAGGGCGACATTGCCACCCGGCGTGGCGGCGATGCCCCGCAGCGCCTGGGCGCACTGGATGATGTGCCGCGCTACCTGGATGCGCACCGGGGGGAGTTCGACCAGGTCTGGGTGTCCCTGCCGCTGGGAGATACCGCGCCCATCCGTGACATGCTCAAGCAGATCGAGCGGTTCCCGGTGCCGATCCGCCTGATTCCCGATACCACGGGCCTGGGGGCACTGAATCCGGGCGTGCACCAGGTGGGCGATGTGCCGATGATCGGCGTGCGTCAGGGCTTGGTGGACCACAACTTCCGTCTGTTCAAGCGCATCGAGGACATCCTCGTGGCCGGCGTGGCGGTCATTCTGCTGGCGCCGCTGTTCGTGGTGCTGGCGATCGGTGTGAAGCTCAGTTCACCTGGCCCGATCCTGTTCCGCCAGCGCCGCCACGGCTTGGGCGGCAAGGAGTTCTGGATGCTGAAGTTCCGCTCCATGCGCGTGCATGAGGAAGGGACGGGGCAGATCACGCAGGCGACCCGGGGCGACCCGCGGGTGACCCGGTTCGGTGCCTTCCTGCGGCGCAGCAGCCTGGATGAGCTGCCCCAGTTCTTCAACGTGCTGGGCGGCAGCATGTCGGTGGTGGGCCCCCGTCCGCATGCGATCCAGCACAACAATCACTATGAACGGGTGATCGAACGCTACATGCACCGCCATTACGTCAAGCCGGGCATCACCGGCTGGGCGCAGGTGCACGGGCTGCGGGGCGAGACGCCGGAACTGCGGTCGATGAAGAAGCGCGTGCAGTACGACATCGACTACATCCGTCGCTGGAGCCCGGTGCTTGATGTGCGAATCATCATGCTGACGGCGTTCAAGGTTCTTGGTCAGAAGTCGGCCTATTGACAGTCGGACGCTGGAACTGAGACGTAATTCCATGAATTTCATGGCTATTTTCTCGCCAACAGCGGTGCTGTAGGGTACTCTGTGCAGCTGTCAGTGCTCCGTCTGCTCGGCGGGTGGGCCTGCGTGGAATGCCACAGGATCCAGGTCAGTGTTCAATAACGTACTTTTTGTTTGCGTCGGCAATATCTGCCGCAGTCCCTCGGCTGAAGTAATGCTTCGGCAGGCAGTGCAGGGTAGAGGCATCCAGGTGTCTTCCGCAGGTCTGGGGGCGCTCGTCGGACATGGCATCGACGCAACTGCCCAAGCGCTGCTGGCGGAGCAGGGCATGGATGGGCTGGATCACCGCGCACGCCAGATCGATGATGCCATCCTTGGGGCGGCCGATCTGGTGTTGGCCATGGAGCGCAAGCACATTCACCGCATCACCGAGATTGCGCCGCAGGCGTCGGGCAAGACCTTCCTGCTGGGCAAATGGCAGCAGGATCGGGAAATCCCCGATCCCTATCGCCAGCAGCGTCCTGCTTTCGAGCATGTCTACAGATTGATGGCCGAGGGCATCGAAAGCTGGGTCCGATACCTGTAGGTCCTCAGCGGGTGAACGTGCAGCAGGGCGGTCTTTGGCCGCCCTGCTGCGTTCCGGCAGGTCAATCGTCGATCGAGCGGATGTTGTCGTAGAAGAATCGCTCGTCGCGATCGCCGGTGATGCTGTACAGCGAATACTTGCGGCTGAGCATCGCGCCACCGTCGCGGATCAGGGGATTCCAGTTGAACGCGGCTCGTCCGCGTGTCGACCGTGGCAGGAATCCGTCCAGCGGGACGCTTATGTAGATTCCCTTGTCGAAGCTGCCTTCGCCGAAATCGCGTGCGGAAACGTTGGTCTTCGTTGCATAGGCTCCCATCGTGACGCCATTGTCGAAGACGCGGGCGACATCCAGGGTTGCGCCCTTGTCGCCCGCCAGATACTGGCCGACGGACAGCGAGCCCACGATGCGCTCGCGGGCGTCGAAACTGTAGTAGAAGGTGGCGTGCCCGGTCGTGACCTTGTAGTCGCGCAGATCCCAGCGCTGATCGAAGCCGCGTTGCTGCACGCGATTCAGGTTCGCGCTGACGGCCCATCGCTCACCGCCAGGACGATACAGCAGTTCACCGCCTACGCCGGCATACATCCACTCCAGGTAACCCGCGTACGCGATGCCATAGAGATCGCGGCCCAGACGTCCAGCCACATTGAACTGCAGATTTGGCAGCACCACATCCGAGTCCACCATGTACCTGCGCAAATCGGTGCGCACGCGCGGGAGTCGACTTGGGGCGTTGTACTTGAACTTGTCGTAATTGTTGATCAGATTGGCGCTGACGGTTCCTGTGAGCCACATGTTGGGGCGTACGAACAGGCTTCCGGAATAATTGGCGGCAATCTGGTAAAGGATGAAGCCATCCGGGCCGCCGAGATTCTGTCGGTAGCCGATGTTGAAGCCGCCGCCATAGGGGCGTGTCCTGGGTTCATACAACGTCTGGCGAGTGACGTCGTCGGGAGACTGCACCTCGGTGCTGCGACGTAGCACGTCCTCGCTGACCCGACCATCCAGATAGCCCACGAGGGCACTGCGGGCGACGGACGTGTCCACGATGGGCATTCCCAGTCGTGTTGTCCGCAGCGTGAACCACTCGTACTCGTCGCCCGTCGCATTGGCCAGGATGCGACCGGCTCGGCCCAAGCCCTTGGCGGCGTGGAGGTATCGGTTCTGGTAGCCGTCCACGTAGAGCTCATCGCCGCGACGGGAGATACGTTCGACCCGGAAGCCCGCGTTCTGGGTGAGGTCGGCGCTGATGGCAGCCCAGTCCGGGCCGCCTTCTGCTGTCGTGGCGCCGGCGTCGGGCGCTGCGGTCGCCGCAACCGCGGATGCCTGCGGGTCGCGAGGCACGATCCGTTGCGGCGGAGGATCGAAAGGCTTGGGCGCAGACACTGCATGGCCGGGATTGCCGCGCCAGGTCAGCGAGAACATCGCCGCGTCACCGCGTTCCCACGCGGCGGTGAGTTCCACGTTGCGGTTGGGGACATAGACCAGCCCCACGTTGATGGGGGTGCGCTGTTCCAGGTTGTTCCCGCGCGGCTCGCGGCGGTAGTCGTTGCCGTCGTACTCGACCTTGACCAACAGGGAATCCAGCGGCGTCTGATAGCTGATGCCGCCAAAGATGCCGACCGGTCCCTTGAACATGTTGCTGAGTCCAAAGCGACCGGCGTTGTTGATGTCACTGCTGGCAACGGGGCGTCGATTCTTGAATCTGTCATCGATGGCGCCCAGCGGATTGGCGAAATCGCCACGGTTTCCGATGTAGCCGGTGGCCAGGCCGATCGAGGCATCAATGGGGCCAAGATTCTTGTTGGCAACCAGATATTCGCTGGAGAAGAAGCCGGTGCCACCTAGATCGCGCACACCGAAGGCCACTTCCGGCAACCATCGCGACTCCTGCCAGAGCCGCAGCTTGAAGTCGATCGATTTGTCCTTGTAGTTCTGGTTTCCCGCAATGCTCGGGCCATAGCGGATGTTGGACACGTTGATGTAGCGGAACGTGCTCTCAAGCCAGGGGAACGGTTGCAGCGTGAGGTTGTAGCGACTGTACGGGGAGTTGTGAGAGGCCGTGAAGCTGAGGTCGCCGTCGGATGCCATGCGTGCCGTCGGTGTCTGCAGGAGGCCGATGCCACCCCATTCGTTGGCGGTCGGCGGAGGGGCGTCCTGCGCCTGCAACGCGGCACTCAGTGACAGGGCAAGCGCGGTCAGCGCAAAGCGGGCTGGGCGCGGCACGCGTGCACGCTGGGGAATGTCGGTCATTACGGGCTGACAGGCTGGGTGGCGATGAAGGTGGCAAGATCGTTGTTGAATGCCGGGTCGATGGATTTCAGCACCGATTCGCGCAACGGAACATAGATCGAACCGCCAGGGGCGACCGCCTGGGGATCCGCGCGGTTCCAGAGTGCAATGCCCTGTTGCTGAACCCGGCCATCGGGTTGCACGATGTAGAGCGAGTCGGGATCGGCGGCCGCGCTGGGTGGGCAGTCACGCAGATAGTCCCGCGCATCGCGCTGCGGGGAATGGTGGACAGTGCAGCTGGTTCGGACCGCGCCGAGGACCGTGATGTGATCAGGTCGGACGGGAATGCGGAGTACATCGCCGGCCATGAGCACCGGATTGCTCTGCGGCTGCACCTGCATCAGGCGTGGCGAGATCACCGTCGGTACACGTCCGGTTGCAGCGTGCGCCTGTACCCATTGCTGGATGGCCGCCGCGGTTTCGACGACGGCCGGATCCGCGTTGAGCTGAAGCTGCGTCAGGCCATGCAGGATTCCGGCACGCAGTCGGACCTGTTCAACGAGCGCCTGGCGGCGAAGATAGCTGCTGCCGAGCAGATAGGCGTCGGCCGCAGGCTGGGCCTGGACAACCGCATCGGCCAGTCGCCGCTCCGGCTGGATGGCCTGGTCACCGGCATGGGCGACCGCACCCTCGACGCGGACGGTAGACGGTGCCTGCGCCAAGCACAGTGACGGTAGTGCCGACAGCATCAGGCAGAGAATTCGAGTGTTCATGCCTGTCATCCCTTCGGGGCACGGTAGGGCTTGAGCTGGGTGAGTTCCACGACGTACCCGGGGGCAAGATGCTGCCGGCTCTTCCAGATGAATCCGGTCGCCGGGTCCGCCCAGTAGATGTTCTGCGCGTCCATTCCGCCGCCCTGGAGATGCTCGACGAATCGCTGCAGGGTGCGGGTGCGGCCGAGAATCCTGACCTCCTCGGTGGCGCCGGGTGTCAGCGTGCCGGTGACGACAACGCCGAGCTGATACGACGACATCCAGTCGTATTGGCGTTGCACCTGTGCCGGTCCGCTTAACGACGTCAGGCGGTCGAAGGGGGACGCGCCGATGATCCGCGTCTGCAACTGACGTCCCAGCCCGCTTGAGCCCAGCAGCACGCCGTTGCCGTCCAGCTCGATCACGGCATGCGTGCCGGCGTACCACTGCTGCCGGCCACCATCAACGTAGCCAAGAACGGCCACCGCGGTCAGGTCCCGTGTCTCGACCAGCACCTGCGGGAAGCGATTTGCCGCCACGGAATCGGGGCTGACCTCAACGGGCTTGTGCAGCAACAGGCGGAAGCTGTCCGCCGTTGCCCGGCTGCCGGTGGTGCAACCGGCAAGCACGAGCGCCACGGCGATCAACGCCATGCGCAATAGACAGGCTGAAGTGCGTCGGCATGAACGCACCGAGGCTGCTTCCGTGCGCGCCATGTCAGTTGTCCCTGACTTCGGTTCCGGTGCGCGCGGCCGTGTAGAGGATATTGGTGAAGGGCAGCAGCTGGTTGACGAAGCGGTTCCAGCGGCTCACACCTGCGGCGCCGACAAACACCACGTCTCCGGGCTGCAGCTTGAACTGGCTGCCGACGGCAAATGCTGTCGGTGAGCGTGCTTCCAGCTGATAGATCACCGAAGGCTCCTGCTGCAGATCGGTGCTGCCGCGGATGACGTACACCGCATTGCCATTGGCCGTCTGCTGCAGCAGCCCGCGTGCACGACCGAGCGCCTGGTTCAATGTGACGTCGCCAGTCCGGAAGCTGTACGCGCCTGGCAGGTTGACCTCGCCAACGACGAAGATCTCCTTGCGATCCAGATATGGGATGAAGATCGAATCGCCGTCTTTGAGGAACAGTTGGCGTCCACCATGTTCCTTGGCCAGACTTTCCAGATTGATGGTGTAGCTCACTCCGTCACGGCTGAACTGGATGCCGGAAAGATCCGCCTGGGCTGCGTTCAGCCCGGCCTGACTGATGGCATCGGTCAGGGTAAGCGGCGAGGTACCCAATGCGACTGGCGAGGAGCGCTCGGCCGCGCCGGTGACCCACACCCGCTGGCTGCCATAGGTAAGGACCGACACGTCCACCTGCGGGGATTCGACATACTGCGCGAGGCGCCGGCTGATTTCCTCGCGGATCTCAACCGGGGTCTTGCCCGCCGCCTTGACCTTGCCGATGTAGGGGTAGAACAGTGCGCCGTCGCTCTGCACCAGACGACCTGCAAGCGTGCCTTGTTGCTGCGGGCCGGCGGGTACGGTGAGCTCAGGATGATCCCAGACCGTGACGTACAGGATGTCCCCGACGCCGACCTGGTAGGGGGAGGGCTGGTAATTGAAAAGTTCCGCAGGAAGCGTCTGTTCGTTGCGGGCTGCCGCCTCCTGGGCGATCAGCTTGGAGGTGATGGTGATGATTTCCAGTCGGCCATCGTCGCTGCTCTGCGAAGTGACATCACTTCGACGCAGGTGCTGACCCGGCGCGAACGCGCAGCCGGAAATGGCCAGCACAGTGAGTGCAGCGGCGAAAATACGGATAGGCTTCATGTTCATGTGTTGAGTTTCCGACAGGCATAAAAAACCCCCGCCGTGCACTGCCCGGCGAGGGCTTGCTCAAACAGCGGGATGTATCAGCCGCCGGTGCCGCCGGTGCCACCCGTGCCGCCGGTGCCACCCGTACCGCCAGTGCCTGGGCCGCCCGGACCCGGGCCGCCGGGTTCGCCGCCACCATTGTCGTTGCTGCCGCTGCTGCTGTCGCCACCGATGCTGTAAGCCACAGCTGCTGCTGCAATGCCGACTACGGTGGTGCCGAAAATGGCAGCGTTCGAATAGCCAGCGGCTTCAGCGCCCGCGGTCACTTCGGCAGCCGGGGTCTCGGCGTCAGTGGTTGCCTGCGCGTCCTGCGCGAAGGCCATCATCGGGGAGGCGGAGAATGCCGCCAGGGCCAGAACGGCGATCGTCTTCTTGAACATGGGAGAGGCACCTACTCCGTTAGGGAAAATTTCACCGCAATCTTGCGGCCGAAGGCCCGCAGTGTCAAGCGCGGGGTTCAGTTGCCGAGGTCATGCCGCTCATGCGTGCTGCTTCGTCCCGACAGCAGCTTGGCGGCGTCCTTGATGATGTCGTGTGTCCGAAGATCAGACATGATCGCCGGAACCGCCAGCCCCATCAGACCGGCCAGCAACAGCACCCGGACTTTCGGCCGCGAGGGGGTGACCGATGTCCCCAGCACCGCGCAGCTTGCAGCCAGGCCCAGAGCCAGGCCGGAGATGACCTCCGATGTCGAATGCGCCTGAATAGGCAGTCGCGAATACCCGATTGCACCGGCCAGCAGAGAGCCTGCAGCGAACCAGCGAAGGTCCCTGCGTTCGCCAGTGCTCACCGTCAGCCATAGAGCCACCGGGTACACCACGCTGGACATGGCGGCGTGCCCGGAAATGCCGGTGAAGTCCAGGCGTCGGATGCCGATCCCCCAACCCATGAATGCGAGCTTCGACGCCACTGTCAGCCCGGCGGTCACGGCGATGGCGACGGCCCAGCGTCGCCTCAAGGACGATTCGCTTCGCGGCAATGCCAGCAGCAGCACCATGGCCATGGGCAGCAGCCAGCGGCTGTCGCCCAAATTGGAGAGGAAAAGCCAGAACTCGGACATCCGGTGGGACTGATGTGGGGGCGGCCAGCATACCTGCCGCCGATGGCGCGGCGATCGTCGGTGGCTTGGTCCATTCAGCTGGACGCGGTATGCTTCACTGCTTGCGCAAGGCCCCGTAGCTCAGCTGGATAGAGCGTCCCCCTCCTAAGGGGAAGGTCGCCCGTTCGAATCGGGCCGGGGTCACCATCGGTCAATTGCCCGCAGATGATCAGGCGGGTGCCGCTTCTGCTTGCGGCGTGCTGTCGTCGCTGCGGCGTGCTTGCCACCCGCCACAGTGCGTTGGAAAAGGGCGTGCGGCGGCCTTGCCTGCCTTCCGCCAAGCCCACCTAGGGGCGATCCAGGTCCTCTGGCAACAGGCCAGCGAGTGCGAGTATTCGATCGTGCCTGATCTGCTGCACCCAGTGGCCCCAGGCATCCGCCGCCGTCAAGACATCGATCGAGCCGCAGGCGGGACACCTCAGTTGCACACCCCCGTGCACATCGGTGAGCCCGCACCCATGCGACATCCGTGATTCGTCCCCACATGACTTGCACTTGGCCTGCACGGAATCCAGCCGTTCGATGGTGGCATCCAGGCGCAGCAAAGGGCGGATCCGCAGGATCCGGAATGCAACAGGAGTGGTCATGTGTCTTGCCGGTCAGGGGCTGGACACGGAGGCGAGGAATTTCGCGCCGAAGAGAAGCCGAATGCAGTGACCATACAGCATGAACTGTTAAGACTCTCGTTCTTGACAGCCCTTACTTCGTTCTGGTGAGGGCCGAGGGTTCGCGAGAGGGGCGGGGAGCCTGAACATCCAGTCAGGTAAGCAAGCCGTTTTCACACAAGGCTAACTGCTCAGCGCCCAGTTTCACTGCAGCGTGACGGGTCGGCAGGGGGACTCGTGGCAGGCCTTGAACCTGCCGTGCGCAGCGCTTCCCCCATGACCAGCAGGATCCGAATGAATCGCAATGCCGTGACGTCCGTTGGCGTCGGACCGGGCGCCGTCCCCCTGTGCTGCCGGGTGGGCCATGCCGTCTTCCCTGGACGCGCACGCCGCCCCGCCTTCCCGATCATCCCCCCGGCGGCCGGGTGATGGGGCGTTTCCAGTACGCCTTCCGCAAGGCGCGGGGCTGGCAGGCCTCCCTGGTCGCTGCCGCGTGGGCAGCGCTGCGCTATACCGTGAGCGGGGACACCGGCTACTTCCGCTCCCACGGCGGCTGGCGAAGATCGCGGATCAGCCGGAAACCGGGCGAGGCCGACTCTCTGGATGACTGAGTCCGCGGGTGATTCTTGCCGGAAACGCATAGCGGTCTGCGGGCTGCATGGGTTTGCCGGGCCTACAGTGGCCCCCAATGCCGGGAGGGGTACCCGGCCACCTGCACGCCTTCGGTCCAGACGGGAGTCGCCATGCACCTGCTGATCGCCCTTGGCAAAGTGGCCGCGGTGTTCGCCTGCGTGCTCGGAATTCTTGAAATCTGCAGCCGGGTTCACCGTCGGCGCAGGGGCCGCAGCAGGCGTGCGGACAGGGAAAAACTCCCCTGACGCACTTGGCGAGGCTCAGTCCTGCCTGAGCAGCTCCACCAGTTGCCGCAGCCGATAGGGTTTGGGCAGGAACTCGACCTGTTCGGGCAGGGGAGGCAGCTGCGAACGCGCATAGCCGGAGGAGAGGATCATGCGGGCGTGCGGCTGGTCGCGCGCGACGTGTTCGCTCAGTTCAATGCCGGACATGCCATTGGGCATGCTGACGTCGCTGAACACCACGTCGAAGCGGGTATCGCCGCGCAGCAGGGCCACTGCTTCATGACCGTCGGCCGTGGTCGCCACGTCGATGCCGAAATCGCGCAGGGCCAGCCCTATCATTTCGCGCAGGTCGGTCTGGTCCTCCACCATCAGCACGCGGATCGGATCATCGGTCATGGGGCGGGTTCCTCTAGTGCGGGTAACAGCAGGCTGACTGTGGTGCCGACGCCTGGCGTGGTGGAGACATCGACGAAGCCGCCGCTCTGGGTGGTGAATCCGAACACCTGGCTCAGGCCCAGTCCGCTGCCTTTGCCGATGTCCTTGGTGGTGAAGAAAGGCTCTGTCGCGCGTTCCGCCACATCGACGGGCATGCCACGCCCCTGGTCACGCACGCTCACCGTCACGTATCGGCGCTGCTGGCCAGCCTCTCCATCCGGATCAAGGCGATGCTCCAGTGCGGTGGCGATCAGCACGTGGCCGCCATCGGCCGTGGCTTCGACAGCGTTCGCAACCAGGTTTGCCAGGGCGGTCTGCAGCTGCAGCGCGTCGGTGCAGACCGGCGGCAGATCGTAAGCCAGTTCCGTGCCCAGCAGTGTACCCGAGGCATGCGCGCGCCGCAGGCCCGGCAAGGACTCGACGATCAGTTCGTTGACGTCCACCGGTTCACGGATCAGGGTCTGCCCGGTGCTGAACGCAAGCAACTGGCGGGTCAACAATGCGCCGCGGTCGGTCGCCGTCTGTGCAGTAGAAAGCAGTTCGTGGGCCCGCGGATCACTGCCCACGCGCAGCGCCAGCAGATCCAATGCGTTGCCGATGGTGGTCAACAGATTGTTGAATTCATGCGAGAGCCCACGACTCAGCCGGCCGACCGTCTCGAACTGCTGGGTCTGCCGGAGTGCACGCTGTGCGTCACGCAGCAGGCGCTGCGCCTGCCATTGTTCGGTGATGTCGCGGGTAATCTTGACGTAGCCGAGCAGTTCGCCGTTCTCCAGCACCGGCTCGATCACGATGCTGGCGCGGAACGAGGCGCCGTCGCGACGGACGCGCCAGCCTTCGGCGGAGCAATGACCCTGCTGCGCGGCCAGCCGGAGCAGCCGCTGCGGCTCGCCGGCGTCGCGGTCTGCTGGCAGGTAGAAGCGTCCGAAGTGGGTGCCGATGACTTCGTCGGCTGCATACCCCTTGATGCGTTCGGCCCCGGGGTTCCAGCTGCAGACGATGCCCTCGGGATCGAGCAGATACAGCGCATGGTCCCGCACGCTGTCTATCAGCAGGCGCAGCTGTTGGGAAGTGTCCGTCAGAGCGGACCTCGTAGAAGCGGGTGCGTCCACGTGGAAATGAGCATTACCCCTGTGAGGGCCGGAAAGCTAGGCACTGCAGTGTGAAGGATGTGTGCAGGGATTGCCCGTGCCATTGGTCGTATGCGGCTGAATACGACACGGGGTACCATCACGCACTTCTTTGCCTTCTGGAATCGCCCCGTATGCGTCCCGGTGCAACCTCGCGCGACCGCTGGATATGGATGACTGCCGCCGCATTGCTGGCCGCAACCATCGCGTTGGAACTTGTCGTGCCTCTGGGTTATGCGGTGTGGCTGGCCTACTTCCTGGCCGTTGGCGTGACGGTGTTCCAGCGGAGTGCGCGCGCACCGTTCGTGGTCGCGGTGCTGGCCTGCGCGCTGCTGATGGTGGGCTATAACATTGCCCCGGCAAGCACGAATTCGGCGTTCTCGCTGGTGAACCGCACCATCGGCGGTGCGGCCTTCCTGATGATCGCGCTGATCGTGTCCCGCGCCATCCAGGCGCGCCGGCAGGCCATGCGCGCCCTGTGGCTACAGGAGGCGGAGAACGCCGTGGCCATGAGCCTGCGGGGAGACCTGGGACCGGAGCAGATCGCCGAGGCGGCGGCGACCAGCCTGGCCTCGCAGCTGCAGGCCGATGTCGGCGCCGTGTACCGGCTTGAGGGCGGCCGCCTGCAATTGACGGGCGGACTGGCGTTGCCGGCCGGCATGCCGGCGTCGCTGGCACTGCAGGAGGGGCTGGCCGGACAGGTCGCGCGCGACCTGCGCACCCGCCACCTGCAGGGCGATGAGGCCTCGGTACTTGAACTCCAGAGCAGCCTGGGGCGGGTTCCGGTGCGTGAGCGGATCCTTGCACCGATCACCAGTGACGGTGCCGTGGTCGGCATCGTCGAGCTGGGTCGATCCAGCGTCGGCGAACAGCGTGATCTGGACCGCGAACTGCTGGAGCGCTGTGGCGACACCATCGGCATGGCCCTGCGGGCGTCGCTGCTGCGCGCGCAGCTGGTCGTGCTGCTGGAGGAGTCGCAGCGTCAGGGAGAGGAGCTGCAGGCCCAGCAGGAAGAACTGCGCGTGGCCAACGAGGAGCTGGAAGAGCAGAGCCGCAGCCTGCTGCAGTCGCAGACCCATCTGGAACAGCAGCAGGCCGAACTGGAGCAGAGCAACGTACAGCTTGAGGAGCGCACGCACGAGCTGGAGGCGCAGAAGCAGGCCCTGCTGGTTGCGCAGAGCCAGCTGGTGCGCAACAGCAACGAGCTGGCGGCGACGTCGCGCTACAAGTCCGAGTTCCTGGCCAACATGTCGCACGAGCTGCGTACGCCGCTGAACAGCTCGTTGATCCTGGCCAAGCTGCTGGCCGACAACAAGGACGGTACGCTCACCGAAGAGCAGGTGAAGTACGCACGGGCAATCCTGTCGTCGAACAACGATCTGCTGGCGCTGATCAATGACATTCTCGACCTGTCGCGCATCGAAGCCGGGCATGTCGAACTGAGCGATGAAGTGGTCGCGGTCGACAGCGCGCTGCAGCGGCTGCGCGAGACCTTCGATCCGATCGCGCGGCAGAAGGGGCTTGCCCTGGAGATCAGCGCCGATGCGCTGGCGCCGGGTCAGCTGGTGGTGGACAGCCAGCGCCTGCAGCAGATTCTGAAGAACCTTCTGGCCAATGCACTGAAGTTCACCGAGCACGGCAAGGTCAGCCTGCACGTGCGTCCCGGCGGCAGTGGCCGCATCCGCTTCGAGGTCTGTGATACGGGCATCGGCATCGCGCGCGAGCAGTTGCAGGTGATCTTCGAGGCTTTCCGCCAGGCTGATGGCAGCACCCGCCGGCGCTATGGCGGCACCGGGTTGGGCCTGTCGATCTCGCGCGACCTGGCTGCCCGCATGGGCGGCGAAATCCAGGTGGACAGCGAACCGGGGCGTGGCAGCTGTTTCGTGCTGGAGCTTCCACTGCAGGGCGCCCCCGTGTCCGCGCCGGAGCCGGGAGCGGAGCCCGCGCGCGTGGCGACTCCGGCAGCGCGTCCAGTGGCTGCACAGATGGCGCCGACTGCACCTGCGCCCCCGCCCGCAGCTGCCACACACGTTCCAGATGATCGTGGCCGGCGGCAGCGCATGGGACGCCTGATCCTGGCGGTGGAGGACGACGTGGCATTCGCCGAAGCGCTGGTGGTGCTGGCGCATGAACTGGACTTCGACTGCGTGGTTGCCGGCACGGCAGAGGAAGCGCTGGTGCTGGCTGCCGAACTACGGCCGAACGGCATCCTGCTCGACATCGGCCTGCCCGACGTGTCAGGTCTGAGCGTGCTGGAGCGTCTGAAGCGCAACCCGGACACGCGGCACATCCCCGTGCACGTGGTCTCGGCGATGGACCGCAGCCAAGTGGCCCGTGAGCTGGGCGCGATCGGCTATGCGATCAAGCCGACCACGCGCGAGCGGCTGGCGGCGGCCATCGAGCAGCTCGAGCAGACCAGCCAACGCGATGTCAGGCGCCTGCTGATCGTCGAGGATGACAGCGAGCTGAGGCGCAACCTGGAGCTGCTGCTGGGGCGTGATCAACTGCAGATCGTCGCCGTCGGCACACTGGCCGCAGCGCTGGAGCAGCTCAGCAGTGTCACGTTCGACTGCATGGTGATGGATCTTTCCCTGCCGGACGGCAGCGGTTACGACCTGCTTGAACACATGGCCGGCAATGATGACGTCGGCTTCCCGCCGGTGATCGTCTACACCGGACGCGCGCTCAGCCGCGAGGAAGAACAACGGCTGCGTCGTTATTCCAAGAGCATCATCATCAAGGGTGCGCGCTCTCCCGAGCGCCTGCTGGACGAGGTCACCCTGTTCCTGCACAGCGTGGAGGCGAGCCTGCCCACCGATCAGCAGCGCCTGCTGCGCGAGGCGCGCCGGCGCGACACCATCCTTGATGGGCGCACCGTACTGCTGGCCGAGGATGATGTGCGCAACATCTTCGCGCTGTCGAGCGTGCTCGAGCCGCTGGGCGTCAACCTCGAGATCGCGCGCAACGGCCAGGAGGCGGTCGATCGGCTGGCGCAGCGCGAGGTGGACCTGGTGCTGATGGACATCATGATGCCGGAGAAGGATGGTCTGACAGCGATGCGCGAGATCCGTGCGCAGCGTCACCTGCAGGATCTCCCGATCATCGCGTTGACCGCGAAAGCCATGCCCGATGACCGCGAGCGTTGCCTGCAGGCCGGCGCCAATGACTACATCGCCAAGCCGATCGATGTCGACAAGCTGGTTTCGCTGTGCCGGGTGTGGTGCTCGCGTCAATGAACGAGCAGGCCTTGTTCGACCTGGAGCTGAAGGTGCTGCTGGAGGCGATCTATCAGCGCTACCACTACGACTTCCGCAGCTACGCGGTGTCGTCGCTGCGACGGCGCATGCGTCAGGCCATGCAGCGCTACGAGTGCGAGAAGCTGTCGGACCTGCAGCATCGCCTGCTCCACGAGCCGGAGCTTTTCACTCAGGCGATGCAGTTCTTCACCGTGCAGGTCTCGGAAATGTTCCGGGACCCGGCATATTTCCGCACCCTGCGCGAGCAGGTGGTGCCGGTGCTGCGCACCTATCCTTCGGTGAAGCTGTGGGTGGCGGGCTGCAGCACGGGCGAGGAGGTGTGGTCGTTGGCGGTGCTGCTGCACGAAGAAGGGCTGCTGGAGCGCAGCATCGTCTATGCCACCGATATCAATCCCGGGGCCCTGGTGACCGCCGAGGCCGGCGCATACCCGATCGATCGCCTGGCGCAGTTCAGCCGCAATTATCTGGCGGCGGGGGGCAGGGCGTCGTTGTCGGACTACTATTCGACGGCGTATGACGGGGCCGTGTTCGACCGTCACCTGCGACGCAACATCATGTTCGCCGACCACAGCCTGGCGACGGACACGGTGTTCTCCGAGGTGCACCTGGTGTCGTGCCGGAATGTGCTGATCTATTTCAACCGGGACCTGCAGGACCGGGCCGTGGGGTTGTTCCGGGAAGCGCTCGTGCATCGTGGCTTTCTCGGCCTGGGCAGCAAGGAGTCGCTGCAGTTCGGTTGCCATCACGACGCGTTCGAGGTGTGTTCGCGCGAACATCGGCTGTACCGGAAGGTCGCCTGATGAATGACGCCGGTCTGCCGGAGGTGATGGTGGTCGGTGCATCCGCTGGCGGGGTCGCTGCCCTGCAGGCCATCGTGCAGGCGCTGCCGGCGGGCCTGTCGGTGCCGGTGCTGGTGGTTCTGCATGTGCCCCGTGACCGCAACAGCCGCATCGTCGAGGTGCTGGCGCCGCATTGCGCGGTGCCGGTGCGCGAGGCGGAGGACAAGCAGCCGATAGAGCGCGGTACGGTGACGTTTGCGCCGCCGGACTATCACCTGCTGGTGGAAGACCGGTCCTCGGTTGCCCTGTCGATCGATCCCCCTGTGCTGTATTCGCGTCCGGCCATCGACCCCCTGTTTGAATCGGCCGCGGCGGTGTTTGGTCCGCGCGTGCTGGCACTGCTGCTGACCGGCGCCAGCAGTGACGGCTCCGAAGGCGTGGCGGCAGTGCGCGAGGCGGGAGGTCGCGCCTGGCTGCAATGCCCCGAAGAGGCCGAAGCTTCCATGATGCCGGCCTCGGCCCTGCAGCATGCCGGCGCCGATGCGGTGCTGCCCCTTGAACTGATGTGTCGCCGCTTGAAGGAGTTGTTTTCATGAACCTGTTGCCACCGGACCCTGCGCAGGCCCAGGCCCCGGTCAACCTGTTGATCGTCGATGACGTTGCACAGAACCTGGTGGCGATGCAGGCACTGCTGCAGCGCGAGGGCGTCAACCTGCTGCTGGCCAGCTCCGGCGCCCAGGCGCTCGAACTGCTGCTCGAGCACGAGGTGGCGCTGGCGCTGCTGGATGTGCACATGCCCGAGATCGACGGCTTCACGCTGGCGGAACTGATGCGGGGCTCGCTGCGCAGCCGCGACGTGCCGATCATCTTCCTCACCGCGTCGCCGGATGATCCGGTGCGCGCGTTCAAGGGATACGAGACCGGCGCGGTGGATTTCCTGCACAAGCCGGTGGCGCCGCAGGTGATCCTCGGAAAGGTCAATGTGTTCATCGAGCTGTACCAGCAGCGGCAGCTGCTGAAGGTGCGCAACGAAGCCCTGGAGCGCGCGCTGAAGTTGAACGAGACCATGGCCGCGGTGCTTACCCACGACCTGCGGACGCCGCTGTCCGCCATCCTGCTCTGCGCGGACAAGCTCAGCCTGGAACTGCCTGCGGGCAATTCCGCTGCACAGCAGACATTGCAGCACCTGGAAGCAAGCACGCTGCGCATGGCACGGATGGTCGAGCAGCTGCTGGACTTCTCGCGCATCCGCAGCGGCGGCCTGCGATTGCAGACCACGACCTGCGACCTCGACGCCTTGGCCCGCGCGGTCATTGCGGAGGCGGGCAGTGCCCACGGACTCGAGCGGATCCGCTTCCAGGCGCAGGGCGATACCGTCCTGCAGGGCGACATGGACCGGTTGGGGCAGGTCGCATCGAATCTGATCGGCAACGCACTGACGCATGCTGGCGAAGCACATGTCCAACTGGACGGGCGTGATCCGCAGCGGGTGGTGTTGCGGGTCAGCAATGCCGGCCACATCGACGCGGCGCTGCTGCCGCGGCTGTTCGAGCCCTTCAAGGCCAGCTTCCACCAGAGCAAGGGCCTCGGCCTGGGGCTGTACATCGTCGATCAGTTCGTGCGCGCTCACGGCGGTCGATTGACCGCGCGCAACGACGCAGGGCAGGTTGTGCTGGAGGCGGCACTGCCACGGCGGTGCGGTGGACCGGACATGGCCTGAACCTGAATTCTTCAGCAAGCGGGGCGCAGCCTTATGACGGGCTCATCCGCAACTGCTACCGTAGCTGCATATCTTGCCAGGGAAGCGCTATGCCATTGCGAGCCATCGCCTACGTCAGCCAGGCGCTGCCGGATCTTTCCGCAGATCGCCTGCAGGCGCTGGTGGACGACGCCGCCCGTTTCAACAAGCTGGCTGGCGTGACCGGGGTGCTGCTGCATGATGGCGGGCGCTTCCTGCAGTACATCGAAGGGCCGCCGGATGGCATTGATTCGGTGTATGAGCGCATCCTGCAGGCCGGCAGCCATGCCGACATCGTCGAGCTGGCGCGCAGCCGGCTTGGCCAGCGCCAGTTCCCCTATTGGGCGATGCGTGTCCTGCAGGTGGAGGCGTCCATGCTGCATGGACTCACGGTGGGCGACTGGGCCGGATTCAGCCGTGCGCTGCAGGGCGACCGCGCGGCGCCGACGGCGGTGGACCTGCTCGCCGACATCGTGCAGCCGGCGCTCCACGCCGGCTGAGTGGCGGCAGGGGCGCCGGGCTTCACCGCTGTCTCACCCTGCATGCGCTGAGATTGGATCTCCAGGGCATGGACGGGGGCAACATGGTACGGATGATGAAGCACACAGGGGCCGCGCTGCTGGTGGCGGCCCTGGCAGGCGCTGTAATGCCTGCCTTGGCCTGCACACGTGCGGTCTATCTGGGTGACAACGGCGATGTGATCACGGCGCGGTCGATGGACTGGAAGGTCGATGTGGCGACCAACCTGTACGTGTTGCCGCGCGGAATTGCACGGACCGGCGAGGCCGGGCCGAAGTCGTTGGCATGGACTGCACGGTACGGCAGCGTGGTGGCCACCGGCTACGACGTGTCGACCACCGATGGCATGAACGAGAAGGGGCTGGTCGCCAATCTGCTGTGGCTGGTGGAATCGGAGTATCCGCAGCAGCGCGGCAGCAAGCCCGGCCTGGCCATTTCATTGTGGGCGCAGTACGTGCTGGATAATTTTGCGACAGTTGCAGAGGCCGTCGCGGCGCTGCAGCGCGAGCCGTACTCCATCGTCACCGACAAGGTGCCCGGCGAGGACCGGCAGGCGACCCTGCATCTCTCTCTGTCCGATGCCAGCGGCGACAGCGCGATCGTGGAGTACATCGGTGGCCGTCAGGTCATCCATCATGATCGCCGCTACCAGGTGATGACGAATTCGCCCATCTTCGAGCATCAGCTTGCGCTCAACAGCTACTGGCAGCAGATCGGCGGCACGGTGATGCTGCCGGGCACCAACCGATCGGCCGACCGTTTTGCACGCGCGTCGTTCTACATCAATGCGATTCCCAAGGCGGAAGACCCCGTGGTGGCACTGGCCAGTGTGTTCAGTGTGATCCGCAATGTCTCGGTGCCGTACGGAATCACCACGCCGGGCGAGCCCAATATCTCGTCCACGCGTTGGCGCACCGTGGCCGACCACAAGCGACGCCTGTACTTCTTCGAGTCCGCGATGACGCCGAATACGTTCTGGGTGGACCTCAACAGGATCGACTTCGGTGGCAAGGTGCTCAAGCTGGACCTGGGCAAGGACCAGCGCAACACCTTCTCCGGCGATGCGCTGGAGCATTTCGTACCCAGCGCACCGTTCACCTTCCTCGGCGTCGGGAGCTAGTTCGACGCCTGGGTCGCGGCCGGGTAGACCGCCTGGATCTGGCAGCTGCCGCGGGTGTACAGCGGCAGCGGCCCCAGGCCGCGCTCGTCGCCGGGCTCGAACTCGGCACTGAGGATGCGATCGCCGGGATTGCCGCAGATCAGGCCGTTCTGCAGCCCGGACTGGAAGCTGACCTGAGGCGCGCGGTCCAGCTGGCGGCAACTGCCGCCCAGTTCGACGCGGTAGTAGCGGTGGCCGCCATTGCGGCGTGGATTGGTCTCCACCAGCAGCCCCTGCTGATCGGAGGACCAGGCACGGACGTTGCGGGTTGCAAAACAGTAGGCGGGCGATCCGCCGAAGCTGCGGCGCTGCTCGCGCCGCTCGCTGATGGTCACCGCAGGCAGGGTCGCGGTGCTCAGGCGGTCACTGTCACGGGCGACAGTGGCGTAGTCGCGGTTCTGCACTGGACTGACCGCGCTGACCGCGCAGCTGTGCCCGTCCACGACAACGCGTTCGCTGGGGCGGCCGCAGGCCCAGCCTGCCGGCGCTTCCAGCTTCAGGGAGGTGGCCGCACGCACGTTCGGGCAGTCTTCGCTGAAGTCGATCCGATAGGCCTGGCCGGAAGCGGCACGGACGGCGATCGAGCGCGGCGAGGCCTGCTCCACCTCCTGCACGCCCACGGCGTCGAGGCAGTGCGGTGCCGGCGCCCGGCGTTCCTGCCCGCTGGCGGTGACGGAAAGGGACAGGCCGATGCTCGCGGCCAGAGCCAGGGAAACCTGTCGATATGCCATGACCTGCACTCCTTGCTGGATAGACGGCCCGACTATAGCAGTCAATTGCACCGCCGGTGTCAGGCGCGCAGACTTGCCGAATGGGCGCCATTTTCCACCTCCGGCACTATGGCCAGGCCACCGGCCTGGATCGCCACGACTACGCGCAATGGGTGCTGCCACTGCAGGGCGAGCTGCAGTTCGAGCTGGAAGGGCGGGGCGGCCGGCTGGACCTTCTGCAGGGCGCATTCGTGGCCGCCGGCGAGGCGCATGACCAGATGGCGGAGGGTCCGAACGGTTTCGTGATCGTTGATTGCGGTCCGGAGGTTCTGGACGACGACACGCAGGAGCACCTGTGCAGGCAGCGGTGGCTGCATCTGCCGCTGGCCCTGCGCCAGGGGCTGGCCGAGGTGCGGCAGGGGCAGCCGCTGCCGTTGCTGCTGCCTGCCTTGCTGAGGGTGTTTGCACCGGCAGGCAGTGGCGCGCGCATGCAGGGGCTGTGCACGGCGGTACAGGCCGACCCGGGGCAGCCCTGGCCGGTCGCGCGCATGGCGGCATTCGTCGGCGTCAGCGAAAGCCGGCTGCATGCGTTGTTCCAGCGCGAATTCGGCTTGAGTCCGCAGGCCTGGGTCAGTGCCTGCCGCCTGCGCTGGGCCAAGCACCAGCTGCGGACCAGTGCGCTGCCGATCAGCGAGATTGCGCTGGCCGCGGGGTATTCCGAACAGAGCGCATTGACCCGAGCGCTGCGCCGGGAGAGCGGCGTAACCCCTGCGGCCTGGCGGCGGGGCAGCCTCTGATCCATGGCGCTGCGGGAACGCCGCCGAGTGCGTCCGGCTCTGCCGGGACAGCAATAGCCTGGGTCAAGAGAGGTCGTCCGGTGGGCGGCTACACTGCGCGGCCTCTTCTCCCCCGAAGAATCCGCAATGCGCAACAATCCGATGGTCCTGGGCATCGCCAATGGCGTAGCCGCAGGCGCGCTGTGGGGCGTGGTGTTCCTGGCGCCTGCCGTGCTGCACACGTTCAACGCCCTGCAGCTGTCTGCCGGCCGTTATCTGGTCTATGGCCTCATCGCCGTGATCCTGCTGCTGCCGCGCTGGAGGCGGCTGGCGCCGAGGCTGGGGCGCGCAGAATGGTACGGCCTGCTGTGGCTGAGCCTGGCGGGCAACCTGGTGTACTTCCTGCTGCTGGCCACGGCCGTGCAGTGGGCCGGTGGCGCTGCGGCCTCGCTGATCGTCGGCCTGATTCCGGTCGTGGTGACCCTGGTGGGCGTGCGCGAGCAGGGGGCGGTGCCCCTGAAGCAGCTGTTGCCGGCTCTGGCGCTGTGCGTACTTGGCGTGACCCTGGTGGGGTGGGAGGCGCTGATGTCCGAACACCTGGCGACGCCCTGGCGGCAGCGCCTGATCGGCCTGCTGTGTGCCTTCGGCGCACTGTTCTCGTGGGCGTTGTACTCGATCGGCAACAGCCGCTGGCTGGCGCGGCGCCCGGATCTGTCCAGCCATGACTGGTCGTTGCTGACGGGTGTCACCACCGGCGGGTTGTCCCTGCTGCTGGTACCGATGGCCTTTGCCGGGTCCGCCGGCAGCCATACGGCCGCACAATGGGGCGCATTCTGGGCCATCAGCGCAGGTGTCGCGGTCGTGGCGTCGATCGTGGGCAACGCATTCTGGAACCGTGCCAGCCGTCTGCTGCCGCTGACTTTGACCGGGCAGATGATCGTGTTCGAAACCCTGTTCGCGCTGCTGTACGCATTTGCCTGGCAGCAGCGCTGGCCAACCGTGCTGGAGGCATTGGCGATCGTGTTCCTGGTGGCCGGGGTGATGCTGTGCGCGCACGCCCACCGTGCGCCACGCGCGATCGCCGAACATGCCGGCTGAATGGACATCCCAGAGTCGACGATCGCTGCTTTGTCTCAGTTGCAACCAAATGACGGCACGTTGACAGATGATCGGCGCAGGGAGTTTTTGCGCTGCAGCACTTGACAGCAGCGGGGCGAACAGTGTTTTCTGTCCGCTATGGTCCTTGATGCCGCCACCGCCAGCCTGATCGCACCCGCTACCGCGGGGCGTCCGACTGCACCGGTCGCCATCACCACCATTACCACCACCACCGTCACCACTGCCCTGGTGCGGCCCGTCGTCTTCGTGTAACTCCCGAAAACCACGGCCCCGCACCATCCAGGTGGCGGGGAAACTCGACACCTGCATGCGACGGGGCCTCCTGCCGAGGTCTGCATGTCTTCCCACGTTCTCCCCCCTCCTGTTGCCCCGGCCGAGCTGGCCGCGCCGTCCACGGTCGTGCACAAGTTCGGCGGCACTTCGGTGGCCGACGCCGAGCGCTACCGCCATGTCGGCGGCCTGCTGCGGGCCCGCCCCGAATCGCAGCAGGTCACCGTTGTCTCGGCCATGAAGGGCGTCACCGATGCGTTGATTGAACTGGCCCAGCTGGCGGCGCAGGGAGACGAGGGGTGGCGCGAGGCCTGGCATGCGTTGCGTGCCCGCCATCGTGGGGCCGCGGTGGCCCTGCTCGGCGAACAGGTGGGCGACACCGTGGAGTGGATCGACGCGCGTTTCGAGCAGCTGTCCGAAGTGCTGGCCGCGCTGACCGTGATCGGTGAGCTGCCGCGTGAAGTGCTCGACCGCGTGCAGGGCCTCGGCGAGGTGTTCTCCGCGCAGCTGCTCGGTACGTACCTGCGCGCATGCGGCGAGGACTGCGCCGTCCTTGATGCACGCGACGTGCTCGTGGTCGGCCACGGCGAGCTGGGCGTGGATGTGGACTGGGAAGCCAGCGCCGACCGTCTGGCGAAATGGCGCCTGCAGCATCCGCAGACGCGCGTGGTCGCCACCGGGTTCGTCGCCCGGGACCGCAACGACCGCATCACCACGCTTGGCCGCAACGGCAGTGACTACTCCGGCGCGATCTTCGCCGCGCTGTTCAATGCCGACGAGCTGCACATCTGGACCGATGTCGATGGTGTGCTGTCGGCCGACCCGCGACTGGTGCCGGAGGCGGTGCAGCTGGAGTCGCTGAGCTACGACGAAGCCTGCGAGCTGGCGTACTTCGGCGCGAAAGTGGTGCACCCGCAGACGATGTCGCCGGCGATTCGGCTGGGGCTGCCGATCTTCATCCGCAACACGTTCCAGCCGGCCCATCCGGGTACGCGCATCAGCGCCGAGCGCTCGCCGCGCGGACCGGTGAAGGGGCTCACGCTGAGTCCCGACCTGGCCCTGCTGAATCTCGAGGGGACTGGCCTGATCGGCGTGCCCGGCACCGCCGAGCGCGTATTCGCAGCGTTGCGCCAGGCGCAGGTGTCGGTGGTGATGATCTCGCAGGGTTCTTCGGAGCACTCGATCTGCTGCGTGGTGCGGGCTGCCGAAGCGGGCCGTGGCCGCGGGGCGTTGCTGCAGGCCTTTGCTCATGAACTGTCGGTCGGCCAGGTGCAGCGCGTGCAGGTCCACGAAGGGGTCAGCGTGCTGGCGGCGGTGGGCGATGGCATGGCGGGCCAGCCCGGTGTGGCTGCGCGCCTGTTCGAGGCGCTCGGCCGGGCGCAGGTCAATATCCTGGCGATCGCCCAGGGTTCCTCCGAGCGCAACATCTCGGTGGCGGTGGACAGCGCCGACGCGACGCGCGCGCTGCGCGCCGCCCACGCCGGATTCTGGTTGTCGCCGCAGACGTTCGCGGTGGGCGTGATCGGGCCGGGCAACGTCGGTGCCGCGCTGCTGGATCAGTTGCTGGCGGCGCGCCCGCAGCTGCTGGCCAAGGCCAATGTCGATCTGCGCCTGCGTGCACTGGCATCGCGTTCGCGGATGCGGCTGGAGGCCGATGGTCTGCATGCCGACTGGCGGCAGGCGCTGCAGGCGGGCGGTGAGGCCAGCGATCTCGACCGCTTCACCGAGCATCTGCTGGCCGCGCACCTGCCGCATGCGGTGGTGATCGACTGCAGTGGCAGCAGCGAGGTCGCCGAGCGCTATGCCGATTGGCTGGCCGCGGGCATCCATGTGGTCACCCCGAACAAACAGGCAGGCGCCGGCCCGCTGTCGCGCTACCAGCGGATCCGTGCGGCGGCGGCTGCCAGCGGCGCGCGCTTCCGCTATGAGGCGACGGTGGGCGCCGGCCTGCCGGTGATCACCACGCTGCGCGACCTGGTCGATACCGGCGACGAGGTGCTGGCCATCGAAGGCATTTTCTCGGGCACGCTGGCCTGGCTGTTCAACCGCTTCGACGGCAGCCAGCCGTTCTCCTCGCTGGTGGCGCAGGCGCGTTCGATGGGCTACACCGAGCCGGATCCCCGCGATGACCTGTCGGGCGTGGATGTCGCGCGCAAGCTGGTGATCCTGGCGCGCGAGGCCGGCCACGCACTCAGTCTTGAACAGGTGCAGGTGGAAAGCCTGGTGCCGGCGCTGCTTCGCGAAGGCAGCGTCGAGGACTTCATGGCCCGCCTGGGCGAGTCTGATGCATCACTGCAGCAACGCCTGCAGGACGCGCGCGAGCGCGGCGCAGTGCTGCGCTATGTGGCCAGGCTTGACGCGGACGGCGCGTCGGTGGGTCTGCACGAGCTGCCGGCGGCACACGCGTTCGCCAACCTGCGCCTGACCGACAACGTGGTGCAGTTCCGCACCCGCCGCTACTGTGACAATCCGCTGGTGGTGCAGGGGCCCGGCGCGGGACCGGAGGTCACGGCTGCAGGCGTGTTTGCCGACCTGCTGCGGGTGGCGGCCGGCGAAGGGGCGCGCCTGTGATCGCACGTGCATTCGCACCGGCATCGGTGGCCAATGTGGCAGTGGGGTTCGACATTCTGGGCCATGCCATCGCCGGTATCGGCGACACGGTCAGCGTGCGCCGCATCGATGAGCCTGTGGTGCGTATCGCGGCGATCCGTGGCAGTGCGGTCGAGCTTCCACTGGAGGCAGCGGGCAACACGGCTGGCGCGGCACTGCTGTCACTGCGCGAGGGCCTGGGCCTGGGCTACGGGTTCGAGCTGGAGATCGACAAGGGAATTCCGTTCGGCTCCGGCATGGGTGGCTCAGCAGCATCCTGCGTCGCGGCACTGGTTGCAGCCAACGCGCTGCTGGATGCGCCGCTGCCACGCGCCGCCCTGTATCCGCACGCGCTCGACGGCGAAGCGGTGGCCAGCGGCGGTCGCCATGGCGACAACGTCGGACCGTTGCTGGCGGGCGGGCTGGCGCTGTGCACCGCCGACAGGGTGGTGCCGGTGCCGGTGCCTGCGTGCTGGCACAGCCTGCTGGTGCATCCGCATGCCGTGCTGGAAACGCGCAGGGCACGGCAGGCGCTGCAGGGCAGTTATGAGCTGCGCGAGTTTGTCGCCCAGAGCGCGAATCTGGCCCTGGTCCTCAGCGGCTGCCATCGCGGCGATGCCACGCTGGTGCGCGCAGGCTTGCGCGATGTGCTGATCGAGCCACGACGTGCCGGCCTGATCGCGGGATTCGAGGCAGCGCGTGACGCCGCGCTGTCGGCGGGCGCGATGGGCGCGGGTATTTCCGGTGCCGGTCCCAGCGTGTTTGCCTGGTTCGAAGATGCGGTGCAGGCACAGGCTGCCGCAGGGCAGGTCCGCGCGGCATTTGCGGCTGCGGGCTTCGACAGTGACGCCTGGGTCTCGCCGCTGGACGCGGCGGGAGCACGACTGTGCTGACTTCTTTCCTCTCATTGGATACCGATCCCATGCAATTCGTTTCCACCCGCGGCCAGTCGCCGGCCGTCGGCCTGAGTGCCGCCATCGCCGCCGGCCTCGCCCCCGATGGGGGGCTGTATGTGCCCAGCGCCTTGCCTGCGCCGCATCATGTGCAGCAGGGCGAGACCCTCGCCGAAACCGCCGCCGATCTGCTGGCACCCTTCTTCGACGGCGACGCGCTGCAGGAGGCGCTGCCTTCGATCTGCCGTGAGGCGTTCGATTTTCCGGTGCCGTTGCGTCCGCTTGGCGGTGGCGACTACGTCCTCGAGCTGTTCCATGGTCCCACTGCGGCCTTCAAGGACATCGGCGCACGTTTCCTGGCAGGCGCGCTGTCGAGGCTGCAGGCGGGCAAGGGACGCGACCTGACGATCGTCGTTGCCACGTCCGGTGATACCGGTGCCGCCGTGGCGGCGGCCTTCCATCGCCAACCGGGCGTGCGCGTGGTGGTGCTGTATCCGGATGGCCGGGTATCGCCGCGCCAGGCGCACCAGCTCGGCTGCTTCGGCGACAACATCCAGGCGCTGCGCGTGGCGGGTTCGTTCGACGACTGCCAGGCCATGGTCAAGCAGGCGCTGGCCGATCGGGCGTTGCAGGCGGACGTGCCGCTGAGTTCGGCCAACAGCATCAGCCTGGGGCGTCTTCTGCCACAGATGAGCTACTACGCGCATGCGGCACTGGCCCATCATGGGCAGCATCGGCGCCGGCTCAATCTGGTGGTGCCGACCGGCAACCTGGGCAACGCGATGGCTGCGGTGCTCGCACGCACGCTGGGGGTTCCCATCGGCCAGATCGTGCTGGCCACCAATGCCAATGATGTGCTGCCGAAGTACTTCGAGGGCGGCGCGTATCAGCCGCAGGCCAGTGTCGCCACGGTTGCCAATGCGATGGATGTGGGCGCGCCGAGCAACTTCGAGCGCCTGCGGTGGCTGTACGACGGCGACGATGCCGAACTGCGCGCAGCCCTCCGTGCTTTCGCGGTGGATGATGTGACCATCCGCGCCACCATCGCCAGTGCGCACGCCAGTGGGGGCGAGCTGTTCTGCCCGCATACCGCGACGGCAGTGAAGGTGCTGCGGGACCTCCGCGCGGGCGGGGCGAAGGGCGACTGGGCGGTGGTGGCAACCGCGCACCCGGCCAAGTTCGAGGCGGTGGTGGAGCCATTGATCGGCGAAGCAGTGCCGGTGCCTCCGGCGCTGGCGGCGCTGCTGCAGCGTCCCGCGCATGCGGAACCGCTGGCTGCCGACTATGCGGCGCTGCGCGAGGTGCTGCTGCGCTGACGGACAGGTGCCGGGCATGGCGCGGTGTCGTCTGAAGCAAGGAGCAGGGTGGGGCGCCCGGTACCACCGGGCGCAGGTCGTGGCGCGACGCTCAACCCTGGACGTCGCCCGCCAGCTGGCGCAGCCCGTCCTCGTCGAGGATCTCCACGACGTTCAGGTGCGGCAGCGCGATCAGCGCCTGCTGACGCAGCTTGGTGAAGGTGCGGCTGACCGTCTCCATGGTCAGGCCGAGGTGGTCGGCGATGTCGCCGCGCCCCATCGGCAGCGAGACGCGCAGGCCGTCGCCGCCCAGCCGCGCCTCGCGCGCGGCCAGGCGCAGCAGGAAGTCAGCCAGCTTTTCCGCGGGCTGCAGCCGCGCCAGGGCGAGGGCCGCATCCTGCGCAGCGTCCAGCTCCTGGCAGGCGCGTTGCAGCAGCTTGCGCTCCAGGTGCGGATAACGCCCGCGCAGCGCCTTCATCTGCGGCAGCGCGACGCGGCAGACCCGGCTGTCAGCGATCGCCTCGATGTCGTAGCGGTGATGGTCGCTGCCGCTCAGGCCCAGGTAGTCGCCCGGTAGCACGAAGCCATTGATTTGGCGGCGGCCGTCGGCCAGCGTCCGCACCAGGCGCAGTGCGCCGGCGGTCAATGTATAGACATGCTGGCGCTCTTCGCCGGTGCGGGCGAGGGTGCTGCCCATCGTCACCGCCTGCGAGACGGTCACCTGTTCAAGTGCCTGCACTTCGTCAGGAGACAGCGCCGAACACACCGCCAGGTGGCGGACCGAGCAGTGCAGGCAGTCCAGCGTGGAGCAGGACTGCCCGGCGGTGTCGTTGTTGGCGGACGGGGCGCCGGAAGGCCGGGACATGGTGCGTGGGCGTATCGCGGGCGGGGAGGGCCTTATGATACTTCAAGCGGCTGTTCGACCCTGCGTCAGGCGGCCGCGCGCTCCAGGGCGCTAGAATGTCGCCCCCTCCCACGTCCCGTTCCAGCAGGAGTTGCTCCCGTGATCAAGCCCCGTACCCCGCCCGGCACCCTTGAGCTGCTGCCGCGCGAGCAGATTGCGTTCCAGCGCATGCTGGACGTCATCCGCCGCAACTACGAGCGCTTCGGGTTCCTGCCGGTGGAGACGCCGGTGTTCGAGCTGTCCGATGTGCTGCTGACCAAGTCCGGTGGCGAGACCGAGCGCCAGGTGTACTTCGTGCAGTCCACCGGTGCGCTGGCCAATGCCGCCGAGTCGGGTGACCGCTCGCTTCCGGAAATGGCCCTGCGCTTCGATCTGACCGTGCCGCTGGCGCGTTATGTGGCTGAGCATGAGCACGAACTGACGTTCCCGTTCCGGCGCTACCAGATGCAGCGGGTGTACCGTGGTGAGCGTGCCCAGCGCGGCCGTTTCCGCGAGTTCTACCAGTGCGACATCGACGTGATCGGCAAGGACAGCCTGAGCGTGCGGTACGACGCCGAAGTGCTGGCGGTGATCCACGCGGTGTTCTCGGAGCTGCGCATCGGAGACTTCAGCATCCAGTTGAACAACCGCAAGCTGATGCGTGGCTTCTTCGAAAGCCTGGGCGTGGCCGAGGGCGAGCGCCAGCTGGCGGTGCTGCGTGAAGTGGACAAGCTGGACAAGCGGGGCGCCGACTACGTGCGCGAGACGCTGGTGGGCGACGGGTTCGGCATCCCGGCCGGACAGGTCGAGAAGATCCTGGCATTCGTGGCCGTGCGTTCGCAGGGGCATGCCGATGCGCTGGCCCAGCTTTCGGCGCTGGAGGACGCTGCGGGGTCCTCGGAAACGCTGCGTGCCGGCGTGGCAGAGCTGCGCGAAGTGCTGCAGCTGGTGCAGGCGCTGGGTGTGCCGGAGAGTGCCTACTGCCTCAACTTCTCCATCGCCCGTGGCCTGGATTACTACACCGGCACCGTCTATGAGACCACGCTGACCGACCACCCGCAGATCGGTTCGATCTGCTCCGGCGGCCGCTATGAAGACCTGGCCAGCCACTACAGCAAGTCGAAGCTGCCCGGCGTCGGCATTTCGATCGGCCTGTCGCGCCTGTTCTGGCAGCTGCGTGAGGCGGGCCTGATCGACGGAATCGAGGCCAGCAGCGTGCAGGCGCTGGTGGCGCTGATGGACGAGCAGGGCATGGCGCAGTCACTGGATATCGCCCGCCGCCTGCGGGCCGGTGGCATCAACACCGAAGTGCAGATGGAGCCGAAGAAGATCGGCAAGCAGTTCCAGTACGCGGCCAAGGCGGGCATCCGCTTCGTGGCGCTCGCCGGCGAGGACGAACTGGCGCGCGGGGTGGTGGCGGTGAAGGATCTGCTCCGCGAGCAGCAGTTCGAGGTATCCCGCGAGGAGCTGGCCAGCACCCTGCAGGTGGAACTGGAACAGTCGAAGGTGATGGTGTGAACTGACATTGCCGTGCCGCCGCTCTCCCGGTGGGGCGGCGCTGACCTGGATGACGCCCGCCTCTGGCGGGCGTTTTTCGTTTCCGGAACCTGAATGCTCGGGTGGAGGCGGTGGGGTGGTTTGACGCACTGCGCAAGAATGCGCTAATGTACTAGCGCGCTATTACATTGATGCAAGAGATCCGCCCCGTGAAAGCCCGCCCCGACATCGCCGCCAAAGACCCCCAGGCCGATCTGGAAGCCCTGGCCCAGGCGTTCGCGGCCCTGCGTGAGCCGGAGCAGGTCATGGCTTTCCTGCGTGACCTGTGTACTCCGGCCGAGCTGGAGGCCATGGCCGACCGCTGGAAAGTGGTGCCGCTGCTGCAGCAGGGGGTGCCATACCGCGAGATCCACGAGCGCACCGGGGTCAGCGTGACCACCACCGGACGGGTGGCGCGCTCGCTCGAGCATGGCCATCGAGGCTATGCCGCTGCCATCGACCGTCTGGCCTCGCGCTGATCCGCGCCCCGTACCGAACTTCGAGACCTTCCCATGAGTGCAACCCAGGCAGCCCCGGCACGAGACCGGCTGCGTATCGCCATCCAGAAGAGCGGGCGGCTTGCCGAGCCCGCCCGCAACCTGCTCAGTGCCTGCGGCCTGAGCTGGCGCGAAAGCCGCGACAAGCTGTTCTGCTACGGAGAATCGTTGCCGGTGGACCTGCTGCTGGTGCGCGACGACGACATTCCTGGCCTGATTGCCGACGGTGTCTGCGACCTGGGCATCGTCGGTCGCAACGAACTGGACGAGCAGGCCGCCGCGCGTCGTCAGATCGGCCTGCCGGATGCCTACCAGGCCCTGCGGGGGCTGGGTTTCGGCCAGTGCCGGCTGATGCTGGCGGTGCCGGAGGACTGGCAATGGCAGGGGCCGGCACAGCTGGCCGGCATGCGGATCGCCACCAGCTATCCCGCCATCCTCAAGGCATGGCTGGTTGAGCAGGGCGTGGACGCGCAGGTGGTGGAGCTGTCCGGTTCGGTTGAGATCGCCCCACGGCTGGGCACGGCCGACCTGATCTGCGATCTGGTGTCGAGTGGTGCCACCCTGCGTGCCAACCAGCTTGTGCCGGTGCACAACCTGCTGGACAGCGAGGCGGTGCTGGCCGGTGCGGTGCGCGTGCCCGATGACGCTCGAGCGGGCCTGCGCGCCATGCTGCTGCGCCGTCTCGATGGCGTGGTACAGAAGCAGGACCGCAAGCTGCTGATGTTCCGCGCCAGCGAAGACCGTGTTGATGCCCTGGCCCAGCTGCTGGCCGATGCCGGGCCGCTGGAGCGCCTGCCGGCTGACGGCGGCACGCTGCGGCTGCAGACCATGTGCCCCGGACCACTGAGCTGGCAGCGCATGGAAGAGCTTGAGCGTGCGGGCGCGCAGGGCCTGATGGTGTTGAGCGTGGAGCGGTCGCTGGCATGAATCGTCTGATCTGGTCGCAACTTGATGAGGCTGCGCGCAGCGCGGCACTGACCCGCCCGGTGCAGGCCGTGGCCCAGCAGACGCGCGATGCGGTCGCGACCCTGATCGCGCAGGTGCGCGCGCAGGGCGACGAGGCGCTGCGTGTGATCACCGCGCGCTTCGATGGTGTGCAACTGCCGTCCTTTGAAGTATCCGACGCCGAATTCGCCGCTGCCGAAGCGGCGGTGCCAGGCGATCTGCGCCAGGCCATGGTGGAAGCGGCCGGGCGCATCGCGCGCTTCCACAGCGCAGGCATGGGCCAGGGCTATGCGGTGGAGACCGCGCCGGGCGTGGTCTGTGAACGCATGCTGCGGCCGATCGGCCGGGTCGGCCTGTATGTGCCGGCCGGCAGCGCACCGTTGCCGTCCACGGCGTTGATGCTGGGCGTGCCGGCGCAGCTGGCCGGGTGCCCGCAGGTGGTGCTGTGCACACCACCGCGCGCCGACGGCAGCGCCGATCCGGCGGTGCTGGTGGCTGCCCGGCTGACCGGCGTGCAACGCGTTTTCAAGCTGGGCGGCGCGCAGGCGATCGCTGCGATGGCCTATGGCACCGCCAGCGTTCCGGCCTGCGACAAACTGTTCGGGCCCGGCAACAGCTTCGTCACCGAAGCCAAGCAGCAGGTCGCGCAGAACGGTGCAGCGGCGATCGACATGCCTGCAGGGCCGTCGGAAGTTCTGGTGATTGCCGATGCCGGTGCCAATCCGGCGTTTGTGGCTGCCGATCTGCTGTCGCAGGCCGAACACGGCCCCGATTCGCAGGTGCTGCTGCTGACCGATGATGCCGCGATGCTGGCCGCGGTCGAGTCCGAAGTGGAACGCCAGGTCGCGCTGCTGCCGCGGCAGGATATCGCCCGCCAGGCGCTTTCGGCGTCGCGCCTGATCCTGGTCGACACGCTGGCCGATGCCTTCGCGATCAGCAACCGCTACGCCCCTGAGCACCTGATCCTGGCCCTGCGCGAACCACGCGGCTGGCTTGATCGGGTGCAGGCTGCAGGCTCGGTGTTCCTGGGTGATTACACTCCCGAGGCATTGGGCGACTACTGCAGTGGTACCAACCATGTGCTGCCCACCGCAGGCGCCGCACGTGCGTACAGTGGTGTCAGCGTGGCCAGCTTCCAGAACTTCATCAGCGTGCAGAGTGCCAGCGCCGCCGGGTTGGCGGCGATCGGCGGCTGCGCGCGCACCCTTGCCAGCGCCGAAGGGCTGGACGCGCACGAGCGCGCCGTTGCCCTGCGCATGGAGGTGGCTGCATGAATGCCGGGATCGACGAGGTACTGGCGCTGGTGCGCACCGACCTGCAGGCCTTTGCAGGTTACAGCTCGGCGCGCAGTGCGGCAGTGCAGGGCGATGTCTGGCTGAACGCCAACGAATCGGCCTGGGCCAACCCCGCGGACGCCGAGGGCCGCAGCCGGCGCTATCCAGAGCCCCAGCCACAGGCGTTGCGCGATGGACTGGCTTCGCTGTACGGCGTGCAGCCGCAACAGGTGCTGGTCGGGCGTGGCAGCGATGAAGCCATCGACCTGCTGGTGCGTGCGCTGTGCGTGCCGGGGCGCGATGGTGTGCTGGTCACGCCGCCGGTGTTCGGTATGTATGCAGTCTGTGCACGGCTGCAGGGCGCGCCCCTGATCGAAGTGCCCCTGGTCGATGCCGCCGACGGCCTGCACGCCGACCTGGATGCGGTGATCGAATCGGCCAGAGCACGCAATGCGAAGCTGGTGTTTCTGTGCGCGCCCTCCAATCCGGCCGGCAGCGATATCGCCCTGGCCGACATCGAGCGTGTGGCCGAAGCCTTGCGCGGTCGGGCGCTTGTCGTGGTCGATGAAGCCTATGTCGAGTACGCGCAGCGTCCTTCGGCGACCTCCCTGCTTGCCACGCACGCCAATGTGGCAGTGCTGCGTACGCTTTCAAAGGCCCATGCGCTGGCGGCGGCACGGATCGGAACGTTGATCGCCGCAGCGGAACTGATCGCGGTGCTGCGTCGCTGCCAGGCACCGTATCCGGTGCCGACGCCGTGCGCGGAACTGGCGGTGCAGGCGCTGCAGCCGGCGGCGCTGGCACGCACACGCGAGCGCGTGGCCACCGTGATCGCCGAACGCGAGCGCCTGCGCACTGCGCTGCAGGGCCTGCCTGGCGTACGCCAGGTCCATGCGTCCGCAGGCAACTACCTGCTGGTGCGCTTTGCCGATGCCCAGGGCGCGTTCGATGCGTTGCTGGCGGCCGGCGTGGTGGTGCGCGACCAGCGTGCAGCCCCGCAGCTGGAGGATGCGCTGCGGATCAGCATCGGCAGCCCCGAAGAGAATGACCGCGTGCTTGCGGCCCTGTCGGCCCGGAGGGCCGTTGCATGACCCCGATCCTGTTCATCGACCGCGACGGTACCCTCATCGAGGAACCTTCCGACTTCCAGATCGACGCCTACGAGAAGCTGCGCTTCGTGCCGCAGGTGATTCCGGCACTGCTGAAGCTGCGTGATGCAGGCTATCAGTTCGTCATCGTCACCAACCAGGATGGGCTCGGCAGCGAGGGCTATCCGCGCGCCAGCTTCGATGGACCGAACGATCTGATGCTGCAGATCTTCGAAAGCCAGGGCATCGTGTTTCGTGATGTGCTGATCGACTGCAGCTGGCCACAGGACAATGCCCCGACCCGCAAGCCCGGCATCGGCCTGATGACGGCCTACCTGCAGGACCGCAGCATCGACTGGGCACGCTCGGCGATGGTCGGCGACCGCATCACCGACCTGCAGTTCGCCGACAACCTCAACATCCGTGGCTTCCAGTTGCGCACGGAGCAGTTCGGCGGTGACTGGGACTGGCCGGGCATCGCCCACGCACTGGCCGATGCGCCGCGCACGGCCGTGGTCCAGCGCAACACGAAGGAAACGAAGATACGCGTCGAGCTGGATCTGGATCGCGCCGGTGACGCCAACATCCGCACCGGGTTGCCGTTCTTCGACCACATGCTGGAACAGATCGGCAAGCACGGTGGTTTTGCGCTGGACATCCGCGCCGAGGGCGACCTGCACATCGACGAGCATCACACCATCGAGGACACCGGGCTGGCGCTGGGCCAGGCGCTGCGCGAAGCCTTGGGTGACAAGCGCGGCATCGGCCGCTACGGGTTCACCCTGCCGATGGACGAGACCCTGGCCAGCGCAGCGCTGGACTTCAGTGGCCGGCCCTATTTCGTCTTCGAGGGCGAGTTCAAGCGTGAGCGCGTTGGCGACATGCCGACCGAACTGGTGCCGCATTTCTTCCGCTCGCTGTGCGATGCAGGTGGATTGAATCTCAATCTGCAGGTGCGTGGCGACAATGACCACCACAAGGTGGAGGCCTGTTTCAAGGCGCTGGCCCGCGCGCTGCGCCCGGCACTGGCGCGCCAGGGCACGGCGCTGCCCTCGACCAAGGGGGCCCTGTGAGCGAAGTCGCGCTGATCGATGCCGGCGGCGCCAATCTGGGTTCCGTACGCTATGCGCTGGAACGGCTGGGTGCCAGTGTCCGGCTGGTGCGCGACGCAGAGGGGCTGGCGGGCGCACGGCGGGTGATCCTGCCCGGCGTCGGTGCGGCAGGGCCGGGCATGCAGCGCCTGCATGCGCAGGGACTGGTGGAGCCGTTGCGACGGATCGAGGTGCCGTTGATGGGCATCTGCCTGGGCATGCAGCTGTTGTTCGAGCGCTCGGAAGAAGCCGGCGTGGAAGCGCTCGGCCTGATTCCCGGGGTGGTGCGCAAGCTGGTACCGGCGTGCGGCATCCGCGTGCCGCACATGGGCTGGAACCGCCTGCTGCCACTGCGGTCCTCGCTGCTGCTGCGCGATGTGCCTGATCGCGCAAGCGCCTACTTCGTGCACAGCTATGCGGCGCCATTGAACAGCCACACGGTGGCCGCCTGCGATCACGGCGGCCTGTTCACTGCCGTGGTGGAGCAGGGGCGCTACTTCGGTGCGCAGTTCCATCCCGAACGCTCCGGCGATACCGGATCGCTGATGTTGCGCAACTTCCTCGAGGGCACCGCTGCATGAGTTTCACCGTCTACCCCGCACTGGATATCCGCGAAGGCCGTGTGGTGCGGCTGCGGCAGGGCGATTACGCGCAGGAAACGCACTACGGCGACGATCCCCTGCCGCGTGCGCAGGCATTCGCCGCGCAGGGCGCGCGTTGGATGCACCTGGTCGATCTGGACGCAGCGCGTGCCGGTGGCTACACGCTGGCCGCGCTGCTGGCAGCGGTTCGCACGCAGACGACGTTGCAGGTGCAGACCGGCGGCGGTGTGCGTGGGCGTGATGATGTGGCGCGCATTCTCGATGCGGGCGCGAGCCGGGTGGTGGTAGGGTCGCTGGCAGTGCGCAGGCCCGATGAAGTGGTCGGCTGGCTGCAGGCGTTCGGTGCCGATCACATCACCATCGCGCTGGATGCACGCCAGGACCCTCAGGGCCAGTGGCAGCTGCCGGTGCATGGCTGGACCGAGAACGCGGGCGTGACCCTGGATGACCTTGCGCTGCGGTATGCACGGGCGGGCATGCGCCACCTGTTGTGTACCGATATCGCCCGCGACGGCATGCTGGCCGGGCCGAACATCGGCCTGTACCAGCACCTGGTGTCGCTGCTGCCGGGCGTGCAGGTGCAGGCCTCCGGTGGCATCCGCGATGTGGCCGACGTGGCCGATGCGCGTGCTGCCGGCTGTGGCGGCGCCATCCTTGGCAAGGCGCTGCTGGAACAGCGCATGGACCTGGCGGAGGCGCTGGCATGCTGAGTCGCCGCATCATTCCCTGCCTGGACGTGCGCGAAGGACGGGTGGTCAAGGGGGTGCGCTTCCGTGACCACGTGGACATGGGGGATATCGCCGAGCTGGCGCAGCGTTACCGCGACCAGGGGGCCGATGAGCTGGTGTTCTACGACATCGGCGCCAGCCCCGAGGCGCGTTCGGTCGATGTGGCCTGGGTCGAGCGCATCGCACGGCTGATCGATATCCCGTTCTGCGTAGCCGGTGGCATCGACAGCGTGGAAACCGCACGGCGGGTGCTGTTTGCCGGTGCCGACAAGATCTCGATCAATTCGCCGGCACTGGGCCGTCCCGCACTGATCGACGAGCTGGCTGCCGAGTTCGGCGTGCAGTGCGTGGTGGTCGGCGTCGACTCGGTGCGCGAGGCCGATGGCGAATGGCGGGTGCGCCGCTTCAGCGGCGACCCGGACAAGACCCGAGCGGTACCCATACGGACGCTGGATTGGATCGTCGAGGCACAGCGCCGCGGCGCAGGCGAGATCGTGCTGAACTGCATGGACAGCGATGGGGTGCGCCGCGGCTACGATGTGGCCCAGCTGCAGCAGGCGCGTGCGTTGTGCCAGGTGCCGCTGATCGCGTCGGGCGGTGCGGGCACGATGGAGCATTTCGCCGAGGCCTTCGACCGCGCCGACGTGGATGGTGCGCTGGCCGCCAGCGTGTTCCACAGCGGCGCCATCGCCATTGCAGACCTGAAGCGCTACCTGCGCGAACAGCAGATCGAGGTACGGGATGTCTATTGAGGTGCGACCGTCGCTGGAGGCCCTGCAGGGGCTGGACTGGAGCAAGGGGGACGGCCTGCTGCCCGCGGTGGTGCAGGACGCCGATACCCTGCAGGTGCTGATGCTGGGTTACGTCAGCGCGGAGTCGCTGGCCGCGACGCTTGCCGTCGGGCACATGACCTTCTACAGCCGCAGCAGGCAGCGCCTGTGGACCAAGGGCGAGCAGTCCGGCAACGTGCTGGCGGTGCAGTCCATCAGCGTGGACTGCGATGCCGATACGCTGCTGGTGCTGGCCCGCCCGGCAGGACCGACCTGCCACACCGGTGCGGAGAGCTGCTTCGACCAGGCGCCGAAGGATTTCCTGGGCGGGCTGGGGCAACTGGTGGCCACGCGTGAAGCACAGCGTCCACCCGGCAGTTACACCACCCGCCTGTTCGAGGACGGCATCCGCCGTATCGCGCAGAAGGTGGGCGAGGAGGGCGTGGAAACCGCTCTGGCCGCAGTCGCACAGGATGACGCGGCGCTGCTGGGCGAGGCTTCGGACCTGCTGTACCACCTGCTGGTGCTGCTGCGCGCACGCGGCCTGTCGCTTGACGACGCGCGCCGGGTGCTGGAAACGCGCCATCGTTGATGGCTGCATGTGGCCTGCGGTCCGCACGCGCTTTCGGCGCCGGCGCCGGCCCGGCTGCATCCGCGCGGCAGACAGCCATGGCTCCGCTCTACAATAGGCAGTCCTCTTCTTTGCCGGATTGCCCATGAAATCGCCCGCTGCGTGGCTGTGCTGCCTGTTGCTGACCTCGCCGGCCTGGGCTGCGGATGCGGTTGTCAGCGGCAAGGTCTACCTGGAACGCGACGGCAGGCCCGGCCGTGGTGCGACCGACCCGGGCCTGGCCGGGGTGCAGGTGTCCAACGGCGAGCGCATCGTCAAGACCGCAGCCGATGGCAGCTACAGCCTGCCCGTGCGCGAGGGCCAGACGGTGTTCGTGATCAAGCCGGATGCGTACGCGTTCCCGAAGGCGAACGACGGGCTGCCGTCGTTCTGGCGTCATTTCCAGCCCAACGGCTCGCCTGCACTGAAGTACGGTGGCATCGCCGCAACCGGCGATGCCACCCGCAACTGGGACTTCGCGCTGCAGACGGATCGTCATGACAGCCGGCGTGGTTTCCAGATGCTGGTGTTCACTGATTCACAGACCGCAAGCCTCAAGGACATCGGCTACTACCAGCAGTCCATCGTGGCGCCGCTGGTCGGCCAGACCCGGGCGCGGCTTGGCACGACGCTCGGCGATATCGTCAATGATGACCTGACGCTGTATCCGGCCATCAACAAGGTCACCACGCAGCTGGGCGTGCCGTGGTTCCATGTGCCGGGCAATCACGATCTCGATTTCGATGCCGCCGTTGACGAGCATTCGCTGGACAGCTGGCGCAACGTCTACGGCCCGGACACGTACGCCGTGGAGGAGGGCGGTGCCAGCTTCGTGTTCCTCGACGATGTGGTGTACGACCCGAAGGCGAGGCCGAGCTATGTCGGTGGCCTGCGCGAGGATCAGTTCGCGTTCCTTGCCGCCTACCTCAAGGGTCTGCATCGCGACCGCCTGCTGGTGCTGGGCATGCACATTCCGCTGTTCGATGCGGCGCCGGGTCGCGAGAGCTTCCGGCACGCCGACCGGCAGCGCCTGTTCGACCTGCTGAAGGACTTCCGCAACGTGCTGGTCCTGAGCGGCCACAGCCACACCCAGCAGCATGTCTACCATGGCAAGGCCGAGGGCTGGCACGGCGAAAAACCGCTGCACGAGTACAACGTCGGTGCCAACTGCGGCGCGTTCTGGTCCGGTGTGAAGGATGCTGCCGGTGTGCCGGACAGCACCATGAGCGACGGCACGCCAAAGGGCTACGCGTTGCTGGATGTGGCTGGCAACGGCAGCTATCGCCTGCAGTATCGCGTGGCCGGCGCGCCAGCCAGCGAACAGATCGGCCTGCATGCGCCGAAGGTGCTGCGCCAGGGCGCGTATCCGGCGTGGGGCGTGTACGCCAACGTGTACATGGGTGAGGACGCGAGCGTGGTCGAGTACCGCGTGGACGGTGGGGCATGGCAGCCGATGAAGCAGGTCCGCCAGCCCGACCCGCGGCTGCTGGTGGAGAATGCGGCGGACGACCTGTCCAGCGTGCTGCGCGGTTACGATCGCTCGCCCGAGGCCACCGCTTCGCCGCATCTGTGGCGCGGCGCGCTGCCCACCCACCTGGCCGTGGGCGACCACAGGATCGACGTGCGTTCGACCCAGCCGGATGGTGCGGTATTCACCGCCACCACCCGTTATAGTCTGCAGACCGCAGAGCCCTGATCCGCAGGTGCCGCTGCGCGCTGCGTCCGGGCTGCCGCCACCCGGGCGCTGCGGACAAGGCCATGGCAGGGGCGGCTGCCGGCGCTGCGCCGCGCTAGGCAAAGCGACCCTGATGCCTGAGAATCGGTGCGATTCAATCGATTCAAGCAGGCCAGAGTGACCATCGCAGCAGTGCCCCCGGTTTCCACCGACTCCTCCCGCGGCGGTCTTCCGCGAAGCCTGATCGTCGCCGATGTCGGCGGTACCTTTGCCCGCCTGGCGCTGGCTGAAACGCTGCCGGGACAGGCGCCACGGCTGGGCAGTCATCGCACCTACGCGTGTGCCGATCATTCCAGCCTGGCGGCGATTCTGGCCGACTTCACCCGGAGCCTCGCACTGCCGGTGCGGTCGGCGGTGGTCGCCATCGCCGGCCTGCTCGATGGCGATGTGCTGATCAATGCCAATCTGCCGTGGACGGTGTCGTTGTCCGCCACCCGCGCACAGTCCGGTCTGGACGATCTGCAGCTCATCAATGATTTCGAGGCGGTGGCACTGGCCATTCCCTACCTGCAGGCCGACACCCTGGTTCCATTGAACGGCGATGCCGACCCGGCGATGGCGTTCCCGGCGCTGGTGCTGGGGGCCGGTACCGGCCTGGGCGCGGCGCTGCGCTTCGCCGATGGCGGGCGTCCGGTGCTGCCCAGCGAGATCGGCCACGCTGCCCTGGGGGCCGGCAACGCGCTGGAGCTGGAGGTGCTGGGCAGGCTGCTGCAGCGGTGGCCACATGTGGACAACGAGCGTGTGCTGTCCGGCAGCGGTCTGATGAATCTGTATCCGTGCCTGTGCGAGCTGCGTGGCGTCACTCCGGTGTGGTCCAGCACCGAAGCGCTGATCGGCGCCGCACGCAGCGGCGAAGACGCACTTGCAGTGGAGACGCTGCAGGTGTTCTGCGCCTGGCTGGGCAGCCTGGCCGGCGATGCCGCCATCGCCGTGGGGGCCCGCTCGGTGTACCTGGCGGGCGGCATTTCCACCCACGTGCAGGATTTCCTCGCCGATGGCCGCTTCCGCGAGCGCTTCCTCAACAAGGGCGTGCTGGCCGACGTGCTGCGGCAGGTGCCGGTATGGCGGGTGGAACATGGCCAACTGGGCGTGCTGGGCGCCGCCGTCTGGCATGCGGCGCGGTACCCCGTACACGATTGATCGGTGCTGCCGGCATCGGGCCGGCGACACGTTGCAGACTGGGAGGCAACATGGTGGATCGCAGGCAGTTCCTGCAGGCCGGAGCGCTGGCCGCAGGCATGGCCGCCCTGCCGGGCGTACAGGCACGTGTGCAGGGCGGAGCGAAGGTGGTCTCGACCTGGGATTTCGGAGTGCCGGCCAACCAGGCGGCATGGAAGGTCCTGTCGCAGGGTGGCAGTGCCCTGGATGCAGTGGAGGCCGGCGCACGCTGGGCCGAGAGCGAGCTGTGCAATCCCACCGTGGGCCATTGCGGCAATCCGGACCGGGACGGCGTGCTGAGCCTGGACGCCAGCATCATGGACGGCGATGGCCGCTGCGGTGCGGTGGCCGCGCTGGTCGACATCCTGCACCCGGTGTCGGTGGCCCGCAAAGTGATGGAGAACAGCCCGCACGTGTTGCTGGTGGGTGAAGGGGCGCAGCAGTTCGCCGTGCAGCAGGGCTTCGAGCGCAGGCGTCTGCTGACGCCGCAGGCCGAAGCGGCCTGGCGCGAGTGGTTGAAGACCGAGAAGTACCAGCCCCAGATCAACGCCGAGCGACGTGGCCTTCCCGGCAACAGCGACAACCACGACACCATCGGCATGCTGGCACTGGATGCCCGGGGCCATCTTGCCGGTGCGTGTACCACCAGCGGCATGGCCTGGAAACTGCACGGCCGGGTCGGCGACAGTCCGATCATCGGCGCCGGCCTGTACGTCGACAACGAGGTCGGTGCCGCCACCGCATCGGGCGTGGGCGAAGAGATGATCCGCAATGCGGCCTCGTTCCTGGTGGTCGAGCTGATGCGCCAGGGTCGAACGCCCGCCCAGGCCTGCCGTGAGGCGATCGACCGCGTGGTACGCAAGCGTCCCGAGGCAAGCAGGACCCTGCAGGTGTGCTTCCTGGCCATGAACAAGCAGGGCGAGGTGGGCGCCTATGCGCTGCATCGCGGTTTCGTCTATGCCGTCTGCGATGCGCAGCGCCAGGACGACCTGCGCGATTCACCGTCGATCTACACGAGCACGCAGGCGTGAGCACGCGGCTCACCCTGGAGATCGCCAGCAACTCGCTGGCTTCGGCGTTGGCCGCGCAGGCCGGTGGTGCCGACCGCATCGAACTGTTCGACAACCTTGCCGAGGGCGGCACCACACCGTCGTTCGCCAGCATCGCCATGGCCCGCGAACGCCTGTCGATTCCGCTGTTCGTGCTGGTGCGGCCGCGGCCGGGTGATTTCCACTACGACGCCCTGGAGGCCGAGCTGATGCTGCGCGATATCGCACAGTGCCGTGCGCTGGGCTGCGATGGCGTGGTGATCGGTGCGTTGGACCGGCAGGGCGATATCGATCTGCCCCTGTGCCGCGCGCTCATCCAGGCGGCGGGTCCGCTGCAGGTGACGTTCCACCGTGCCTTCGACGCCGCGCGTGACCTTCCGGCGGCGTTGGAGCAGGTGATCGCTCTGGGGTGCAGCCGTGTATTGACGTCCGGGGGACAGGCCAGCGCGGCTGCCGGTGTCGACGTGCTGGAAGGCCTGGTCGCCCGGGCGGCGGGGCGCATCAGCGTGATGGCGGGTGCTGGCCTGGACCCGGCCAACATCGCTGCGGTGGCGCGGCACAGCGGCTGTGTTGAGCTGCACGCGTCGGCCAAGAGCCGCCGGCACTCGGCCATGCAGTTCCACAACCCGGCACTGCGCGGGCTGGACCCGCACTGGGATCAGACCGATGCCGCAATCGTGGCGGGGCTGCGGCGGGCGCTGGACGGCGATCTGTCCTGATACCGGGCGAAGTCGGTTCCGCGCGGGTCTGCCGCTCGCGTGTCCTCAGTTCATCTCCGGCCTGCGGCGGCCAACCTGCGCAAGCCACTGATTCATCTACTTTTCAAGCGGGGACGGCAGCGGATCCGCAGCGGCGTGTTGCGCCGCGGAATGCTCTCTCCGGTTCAGCCGTGCTTTAGTTTGGATCGATCCACAGGGGGGCGCCGGAACCGGCTTGAACCGACCCGGCACCTGGATCTTCCGTAGTGCCGCGCCACCACCCATCCGTGCGACCACACCCTCCGAGAGCGACCACATGGCTCAGTTCGTCCGCAATCGTCGTCACCTGCTGTCCCAGGCCCTGGTCCTGGCCCTGCTTCCGCTGGCTGCCAATGCACAGGAAGTCTCAGGTTCGTCCACCAAGGATCTCGACACGGTCACCGTCACTGGCTCGCGCATCAAGCGCGCCAGCGTCGAAGGCCCAGCTCCCGTCAACGTGATCACCGCGCAGCAGATCCAGAAGGAAGGCTTTGTCAGCGTGTACGATGCGCTGAAGACATTGACCGAAGCCACCGGCACCGTGGAGGCGGCTTCGCAGTGGGGCTCGCACACGCCCAACGCCAGCGGCCTGAATCTGCGCGGGATGGGCCCCAACCGCTCACTGCTGCTGGTCAATGGCCGTCGCGTGGCCGACTACCCGTTGCCCTATGGCGGGGAGACCAATTTCTCCAACTACGGCAACATTCCCGCCGCTGCGGTGGAGCGCATCGAGGTCCTGACCGGCGGCGCCTCTGCGATCTACGGCTCGGATGCCATTGCAGGCGTGGTCAACGTCATCCTGAAGACCCACTACGACGGCGACGAAGTGCGCGTGCGCGGCGGCACCTCCACTGAAGGTGGTCGCGATACCTGGGATCTGTCGTGGGCGGGTGGCAGGACCGGAGACAACTGGAGCGTGACCTACGCGCTGCAGTACACCAAGCGCGATCCGCTGTTCGGCCGTGACCGGCCGCAGATGGATGATGCCGATGATGCGCCGCGCCCCTCCTGGAACATGGAACAGCGCAAGGTCGGTTTCCGTCCTACCGCCGGCCTGGCCCTGATCGACCCGGGTACCGGCCAGCGACTGGCGCCGCCGACCGGCACCTGCGAGAAGTTCGACGGCGAGTACTACACCGCCGATCGACTGGTCTACAACTACAACACCGATACGATCACCAATACCGGGCAGTTGTGTGGCATGACGGCCGACTATGCCAACTGGCTGCTGACCGGTGGTGCCGAGAATGTGTCCGGCAATCTGTATGCCACGTTCGATTTCGACAGCGACCTGCAGGGCTGGACCAACCTGGCGGTGTACCGGTCGGAGGCGATCTGGGGGACCAATCCGCCCAGCGTGACGCTCATCGATGATGACAACGGCTACTACTGGGATGCCAACCGCAACCGCGCGATCCTGGGCGTGCGCCAGTTCACGCCCAACGAAGTGGGCGGCCTGGACACCCTTCGCAACACCAACCGGGAGCTGTCCTGGGACTGGAGTGCAGGCCTGCGCGGGCGCCTGGCGGACCGCTTCGACTGGAGTGCCACCATCGGCCGTTCCTACTACCGCGTGGAAGAGCGGCAGAATGTAGTGGACGAGCAGAAGTCCTATGACTTCTTCCTCGGCCCGCGCCTGGGTACGACGGCGGATGGTGAAGCGATCTACGCACTGGACGAAGCACGCTGGTGGAACCCGCTCACGCCGGACCAGTACTGGCAGATGGGTACGGTGGCGAAGAACCGTGCGTCTTCCTGGGTCAACCAGGCGTCGGCGGACATCACCGGTGAGTTGTTCCAGGGCTGGGCGGGGCCTGTTTCGTTCGCGGCGGTGGCCGAGGTGGCGCAACAGGGATATCACCTCGCTCCCGACCCTCGCGCCGGCATCGATTTCGACCTGCAGAACGTTGATCGCGGTGGCGGCGAGCGCACGCGCTACTCGGCGGGCGTGGAGTTCAAGATTCCACTGCTGGACAGCGTGATCGCCACCGCGGCGGCACGCTATGACCGTTACGGCAGTTACAAGGCCGACGCCAATGTAGAGGCGCTGGACATCGGCAGCCAGAAGGAGACCACCTGGAATGTCGGTCTGGAATGGCGGCCGGTGGAGTCGCTGCTGGTACGCGGTTCCTACGCCACCAGCTTCCACGCGCCTGACATGCACTACCTGCTGGGGCAGCCCAGCAGTTCCGAGGTGCAGACCTATGACCGCCTGCGTTGCATCGAAAGCGGTGCCTATCTGGTCAACAACTGTGGAGTGGGCAATACCGATGTCTGGTACACGTTCGACGTGAATCGTCGCGGTACTCCGCTGCTGCGCTCGGAAACGGGGGATTCATGGACGGTCGGATTCGTCTGGGATGTGATGTCCAATCTTTCGATCAGTGCCGACTACTGGGCGATCAAGCTGGAGGACATGATCGTCGATGTCGGCGCCGACGAGGTGCTGGCCAGCGAAGCGGGCTGCCGCACGGGACTGAACATCGACGGCACGCCGTGGGCCAATCCGGCCGGTGCCGACTACTGCGCCGGCATCCTCGCGCGCGTGAACCGCGACAGCAATGGCCGCCTGGTGTCGATCGAGCGGGGGCCGTTCAACCTGGCCAGCCGGGAGGTCCGCGGTATCGACCTGACCGCGCGTTACCGGTGGGACAGCGCAGCATGGGGAAGCTTCCAGTTCGGCGTGAACTACACCAACCAGCTGTCGACCAAGGAGCAGCGCTATGCCGCGGATCCGAATCCGCAGCGCCGTGACCGCGACCTGCGCAGCAAGCTGCGAGCGAGCCTGGCCTGGCAGCGTGGTCACTGGAACGCGAATGTGTACGCCGACCGCATCGGCTCGGTGCCGGGCGTGCGTTACCACTGGGGCACCGACCGCCTGGACAATCCCGGCGGCTGCCTGCCGTTCGCCGATGGCTACGTACCCAGCGACAGTCCTTCGCTGGACTGCCTGGAACCTGCCACGCGTCCCGATGGTTCGCCGAATCCGAATCCGAACGCCGGCCAGCGCACGGCGCGCTACTACGGCCGGGTCGGACCGTTCATCACCTGGAACGTCAATGTGGGCTATCAGGTGACTGAACGTGCCAAGGTCAATGTGTACGTCAACAACGTCTTCAACTCGGCCAGCTGGAACCACAAGGATCCCTACAAGCTGGACTACGATTTCGCGCCGACCCGGTTGCTCGGTGCGGTCGGCCGCGAGTTCGCGCTGGAATACGTGTTCACGTTCTGAGCCCGCGCCATGGATCCACCCTCGACCGGTGGATCCATGCCCCGCGGATGAAGTGACCGCTGGGCCGCCGGACAGGACAGGCTGGATTTGACCTTCCCACGATGGCAAGGTTTAGCCTGTTCCGGTCCAGAAGGAACCCGGGAATCCAGTCATGAGCCTGTCGCACGCCACCACCGCCGCTTCCGTGCCTGATCCGATCAGCCTGCCCATCGAAGGCATGACCTGCGCGAGCTGCGTAGGCCGGGTCGAGGCCGCGCTGGCCAAGGTGGAGGGGGTCGGCAGCGTCTCGGTGAACCTGGCCACGGAACGTGCCGATATCCGTCCGTCGGGGCCGGTGGACCGCGCCGCCTTGATCCAGGCGGTGCACAAGGTCGGCTATGAGGTTGCGGCCACGACCGTGGAGCTGGCCGTGGAGGGCATGACCTGCGCGTCCTGCGTGGGCCGGGTCGAACGCGCACTGCTGGCCGTGCCGGGCGTGAGCGCGGCGAGCGTCAACCTGGCCACCGAGCGTGCCACCGTTCGCGGCGCAGCAGACGTGGAGGCGCTGCTGGCGGCGATCGACAGGGCGGGCTACGGCGCTCGTCTTCTTGATGGCAGCGCGCAGGCCGATGACGGCGGGGAGAAGAAGGACGCCGAGCGTGCTGAACTCAAACACGCGCTGATACTGGCCAGCGTGCTGGCCCTGCCGGTGTTCGTACTGGAAATGGGATCGCATCTGATCCCGGGCATGCACCACTGGGTGATGTCGACCATCGGGTTGCAGGCCAGCTGGTATGTGCAGTTCGTGCTGACCACGCTGGTTCTGGTGATTCCCGGCCGGCGCTTCTACCAGAAGGGCATTCCGGCACTGCTGCGTTTGGCACCGGACATGAACTCGCTGGTCGCGGTGGGCACCGCGGCGGCGTTCGGCTACTCGGTGATCGCGACCTTCGCACCGCGGCTGCTGCCGCCCGGCACGGTGAACGTCTATTACGAAGCTGCGGCGGTGATCGTCGCGCTGATCCTGCTGGGCCGCTTTCTCGAGGCGCGTGCCAAGGGCCGTACGTCGGAAGCCATCAAGCGGCTGGTCAAGCTCCAGGCCAAGGTCGCCCACGTAGTACGCGACGGTCGGGTGGTCGACGTCCCGGTGGGCGAGGTGGTCAGTGGCGACCTCGTGGAAATACGTCCTGGCGAACGCGTCCCGGTGGATGGCGAGGTGGTCGAGGGGCGCAGCTTCGTCGATGAGTCGATGATCAGCGGTGAGCCGGTTCCGGTTGAAAAGGCATCGGGCGCGGCCGTGGTCGGTGGTACGGTCAACCAGCAGGGAGCACTGACCGTGCGTGCCACGGCGGTAGGTGCGCAGACCGTGCTTGCGCAGATCATCCGCTTGGTTGAACAGGCACAGGGGTCGAAACTGCCGATCCAGGCCGTGGTCGACAGGGTCACGCTGTGGTTCGTGCCTGCGGTGATGCTGGCCGCGTTGGCCACCTTCGTGGCGTGGCTGCTGCTCGGGCCGTCCCCGGCGCTTACCTTCGCCCTGGTCAATGCCGTGGCCGTGCTGATCATTGCGTGCCCCTGTGCGATGGGGCTGGCAACGCCGACCTCGATCATGGTCGGCACCGGGCGGGGCGCGGAGATGGGCGTGCTGTTCCGCAAGGGCGAGGCACTGCAGCTGCTGAAGGATGCGCGGGTGGTGGCGGTGGACAAGACGGGAACCCTGACCGAGGGCCGCCCGCGATTGACCGATCTGGAACTGAGCCACGGTTTTGCGCGAGCGGCGGTGCTGGGCGCGGTCGCGGCCGTTGAATCGCGCTCGGAGCATCCGATCGCGCGCGCGATCGTGATGGCCGCCGAGGAGGAGGGCATCTCCGTGCCGGCCCTGCAGGCGTTCGAATCGGTCACCGGCATGGGGGTGCGTGCGATCGTGCAGGGAAGCCGCATTGAAGTCGGGGCCGACCGGTTCATGCGAACGCAGGGCGTTGATATCGATGGCGTTGCCGCGCTGGTGCAGCGTCTGGGAGGTGAAGGAAAGTCGCCGCTGTACGCCGCCTTCGATGGCCGGCTGGCAGCGGTGATCGCAGTGTCCGACCCGATCAGGACGAGCACGCCGGCCGCCGTCACCGCACTGCATGCGCTGGGACTGAAGGTGGCGATGATCACCGGCGACAATGCCCGCACCGCACAGGCGATCGCGCGCCAGCTGGGCATCGACGAGGTCGTGGCCGAAGTGCTGCCCGAAGGCAAGGTGGAGGCGGTGCGACGCCTCAAGGCTGCGCATGGTCACGTCGCCTTCGTCGGCGACGGCATCAACGATGCGCCGGCGCTGGCGGAGGCGGATGTGGGCTTGGCCATCGGCACCGGTACCGATGTGGCGGTGGAATCGGCCGATGTAGTGCTGATGTCCGGCAGTCTGCTGGGCGTGCCCAATGCCATCGCGCTGTCCAGGGCCACCCTTGGCAACATCCGGCAGAATCTGTTCTGGGCCTTCGCCTACAACACCGCTCTGATTCCGGTGGCCGCCGGCGTGCTGTATCCGGCTTTCGGCATCCTGCTGTCGCCGGTATTCGCCGCCGGTGCGATGGCACTGTCCAGCGTGTTCGTGCTGGGCAATGCACTGCGCCTGCGTCGCTTCCGGGCGCCGATGGCCGACGCCGCCAGCCACTGAAAAGGAGACTGTCTTGAACATCGGTGAGGCCGCGAAGGCATCGAGCGTTTCGGCGAAGATGATCCGCTACTACGAGCAGATCGGGCTGATTCCTGCTGCCGACCGTACGGCATCCGGCTACCGGGCCTATTCGCACGCCGACGTGCATCGACTGCGGTTCATACGCCGCGCGCGGGACCTGGGATTCTCGGTCGCGGAGATCACGGATCTGCTGGGCCTGTGGAACGATACCTCGCGCCACAGCGCCGACGTCAAGCGCCTGGCCGAGCAGCACATCGATGATCTCGAGCAGCGCATCGACCACATGCGGCAGATGGCCGATACGCTGAAGTCGCTGATCAGCTGCTGTGCGGGCGACGAGCGGCCGGAGTGCCCGATCCTGCAGCGGCTGGAGGAGGGCGAGGAAGGCGCGGAGCCAGTCGCGGCGCGGCGGCGGCAGGCGCGCCGGAGCTGAGCCGCGGGGCGCAGGGGCCTTCGCACCTGCGCGGCGGGAGTGCTGTGGCTCCTTCAGAAGGACGTGAGCATCGCCCGGAGCCGGGCGATCAGGCGGTGCGCGGCGGGAAGCCTGCGTCCTTCACAGCGGCGAAGATCTCCGCTTCGCTGGCCGTGGTCTGCACCTGCACGCGGCCTGTCGGCGGATCGGCGACCACGCGGGCCTGCGGATCAACGCTCTGGATCGCGCGGGTCACGCTGCGCGCGCATCCGCCGCAGGTCATGCCGTCAACATGGAAGTCCATCTGTAGCTCCTTCGGTTCCGGGGAATGCAGCCAGTGTGCACCTTCCAGCGATGGCAGGGTCAAGTGATGCCTCCGCGATGCCCATGAAAAACGGCAGCCACCTGTACCAGCGTGGCTGCCGTGGAGGAATGTCCCCGCGCCGGGCGGGGCGACTGCCTTAGAACTTCCAGGTCGCGCCGAAGTACAGCTGGCGGCCCGCGTAGGTATTGGAGATCAGGCGGGCCTTGGTGTCATTGCCCAGATGCACGCGCTGCTCGGACTTGGTTGCGTTGATCACCGACGCGGTCAGGGTCCACTCCGGGGTGAGGTTGTAGGCCACGTTGAGATCAAGCTGGTCGTACGGCTCGGTGTAGACCGTCATGCCGTTGTTCAGTCCGCCGACCACCTGGCCGCGACGGTTGTACGAGGCGCGGGCAAGGAACTTGTCGTTCTCGTAGAACACCGTCACGTTGGCCTGGTTCTTGGCGCTGCCGACCAGCGGCGACGAGCCGATGTTCTGCCCATCCAGCACGATCGAGGCCAGGTTGGTGTCGTTGTAGGTGTAGTTCGCCTGCACGCCGACGCCGAAATCGAAGGTGTACTGGCCGTACAGCTCCACGCCCTGCGACACACCGTCCTGGCCGTTGGCACGGGTCTCGTAGTCCTGCACGGTCACGGTTTCGCCACCGACCTGCATCTGCATGTCGCGCACGACAGGCACGGTGAAGTTGTCCACGTTCTTGCGGAACAGGCCCACGCCGGCCACCGCGCCCGGCTGGAAGTACCACTCCAGGCCGAGGTCGAACTGGGTGGCCTCGAAGGGTTCAAGCTGCTTGTTGCTGCCGTCGCCGGTCCAGCCCGGGGTCGGTGCACCGCCGGCCACGCGGCGGTCGTTGACGTACTCCTCGCTGTAGTAGCGCAGGCTGCCCGGAGCGCCGATCTCGGTGTAGCCGGGGCGTGCGATGACCTTCGAGGCGGCGCCGCGCAGCAGCAGGGTATCGGTGATGTCCCAGGCGATGTTGAAGCTCGGCAGGACGTCGGTGTAGGTGCGGTCCACGCCCAGCAGCTCGAAACTCTTGCTCTGTGCCAGGTTGTAGGGCAGGCGCACGAAACCGCTCTCGCAGCTGTAGTTCGGGTAGGCCGCCGCGGCCGGGTCGGAGCACGCCATCGGTGCGCCTGCGGCGTTGTCGAGGAAGTAGTCGTCGAAACGCTCGATCGAATCGGTGGACTGCGCCAGCTGCTTGGTGCGCACCACGCGCACGCCCACGTTGCCGCGCACCCGCTCGGTGCGGAAGTTGGCCTGGAAGTAGCCCGAGTAGATCTTCTCGTTGACGTTGTAGATGAAGTCGTCCTCGACACGGTTGTGCGAACCGCCGTAGGTCTTGTTCAGGTAATCGATGTAGGCCGGATAGTTGATGCCCGGGAACACGTTGGTATTGAAGCCGCCGGGGATGTTGCTGATCGGGTTGGACAGGAAGAAGCCGGGCTGGGCGATATTGGCCGTAGGGTCGCAGCCGCTCTGGTAGCGGTTGTTGTCGTAGTCCGACGGGTCTCGGCCCTGGCACACCCAGTAGGTATTGCCGGTGTTGCGGTGCACCGTGCCGTCACGATACTTGGCACCGAACTGGATCGAGTCCAGCCAGCCGGATTCGAACAGCTTGGTGACATCGGCCTGGAAATAGTTCTGCTTGATCTCGGTCTGCTTCCAGGACGAGTCGGTCGAACCGGTGTCGATCTCGGCGATGCCGGCCATGAGCTGCTGCTGCAGGTCGGGTGCGAAGGTGCCCGACGGCGTGCCGGTCAGGTCCCAGGAGGTGCTGCTGGACGATTCCCACACGCCATTGGTCTGCCGACGCGGTTTGGCTGACATGCGGAAGTTCATCGAGGGGCCGCCTTCGGACCAGGTACGGCCGCCGGTGAACGACGCCTTCCACAGCGGGCTGATATCCCAGTCGATGCTGAGGTCGGCGGTCTGCGAGAGCGCCTTTTCGCGGCTGTAGCCGCCGGTGAGCTGCGGGGTCGGAATGGTGCAGTCATCGGGGCCCCAGCCCCCCGGCTCGAGCCCGGCCGCTTCGGCCTCGGCTTCATTGCAGTAATAGGTCTTGCCGGCCAGCTTCTCGAACTGCGCGCCGGTGACGACGGTGCCGCTGGGATCGAAGTCCAGCCCGTTGAGCATGCGGCCGCCGGCCCAGTTGCCGTCACCATTGAAGCGGGCCATGCTCCACTCCGGCACCTTCAGCATGTGCTGGGCGTAGTTGCCCTCCAGCTCGAAGCGGAAGTAGTTGGCCGTCATGGTCACGTTGTCGACCGGCTTGAACTGGAAGGTCAGCTGCCCGCCCTTGCGCTCGCGCGTTTCCTCCTTCACCGCGAAATTGACCGATGTCGGCATGAAGAAGTCGGTGTAGTTGCGACCGTTCTGGTTGTTGAAGCCGGAGTTGCCCCACCAGTACTCGATGCCGTCCTGCAGCATGGGGTTGCCATGCACGTCGCGCGCATCGGTATCGGTGCCGTACCACTGATAGTTCTCGGTGGTGACTTCCATGGTGCGGCTGGTGCGTTTCTGCTGGGTCACGCCGACCAGCACGCCGAAACGCTCGTCCTTGCTGTGCCACGAGTACAGTGCGGAGGCCTGCGGATCGATGTCGTGACTGGTGTCTGACGAGGTGCCTTCGAGGGTGACGAAGCCCGAGTTGGACTCCATGTCCAGAGGGCGCCGGGTGTGCAGGATGACCGTGCCGCCGATGCCGCCTTCATCGATGCGCGCTTCCGGCGATTTGAACAGCTCGGCGCTGGACAGCATGTTGGACGGCAGAAGGGTGTAGTTGAAAGAGCGGGTCGCCTCGTCGTTGGTCTCGGAGGTGGCGACGTAGTTGCCGTTCAACTGGGTCAGCGTCAGGTCTGCAGCGAGGCCGCGCACGCTGACCGTCTTGCCTTCGCCGCCGTCGCGGGTGATGACCACGCCCGGTACGCGCTGCAGCGCGTCGGCCACGTTCTTGTCGGGGAACTTGCCGACGTCTTCGGCCGTGATTACTTCGACCACGGCGTTGGCGTCGCGCTTCTGCTCAAGGCTCTTTTCGATGGCGTAGCGGTAGCCGGTGACCTGGACGCTGTCCAGCGTGGTGGCATCGGGCGTGCCGGTGGTGGCCTGCTGCGCCGCGGCGCCCGCCGGCAGGACGGCAGCGGCCAATGCCAGCGCGATGGCCAGCGACAGTGCGTCCTGGCCATGCATGCGTTTTGAGTGACTCATTCCCATCTCTCCCTCTCTCCTGGATTGATCCGCTGACGTGTGACGTGGTGCGGATGACTTGAATCGATCTAATCTGTGGTGATGCCGGTGCGGTCGCTACGCAGTTGCAACTGCATCCTGTGTCTGTGCCGGCCCGTCCTGTCGCTGCTTCCCCAAACTCCCGGCCACCGCAACGTCGTCTTGGATCGATCTAAGCGATGGGCGGGCGTTTTTTAGCATGGGTTGCCCGTCGGCGCATGCTGCTGCGCAATATGGTATTGCCGTGGCGGGGGCATGACGTTTTTCTGAATCGGCTGGAAACGTTTTCTCGCGCGATTCCCCGGCAGGCCGGCCAGGAGGCCGCGCGGCGGGACGTATGCTGCGGCGCAGAATGCATTGGCGCGAATCGCCATGCTCTACTTGAATCGATCTAAATTCACGGTTGCGCGGGTCTCGCGCCATTCCACGGGGAGCAGGCTGCCGGCAGGCAGCGCTCAGCGGAAGGCGTTGCAGGCTCCAGCCGTCTGCCACCGCACCATCGACCACAGGAACCCGACATGCGCCCAGTGCCGTCCGCTCCCGCTGTCCCCTCGACGCCGCGCCCGTTGACGCGATTGGCCTGGCTGCTCGCACTGGCGATGTCGCCGGTGATGCTGCAGGCCGCCCCGGCCGCACTCGAGCGCGAGGTGAACACCTTCATCGGCAGCAAGGACGATGGCAACACGTTCCCGGGCGCCTCGGCACCCTTCGGCCTGATCCAGGTCAGCCCCATCGGCAGCCACTATTCGGGGTGGCGCTACGACGACGAGAAGATCCGTGGCTTCGGCCACTCCTTCCTGTCCGGTGCCGGGTGCTGGGAGCAGGGCGGCCAGGTCTCGGTCCTGCCCGTGACCGGCAGCATCGGTCCCGGTGGCGATTTCGACACCGCCGACGCCAAGAGCTTCAACCACAAGACCTACGCCGCGTCGTACACGCATGACGGCGAAATCGGCCAGGCCGGCTACTACAAGGTGCGCCTGACCAGCTACGGTGGCATCGATGCCGAGGCGACCGCGCGCACCCGTGCCGCCGCCGAGCGCTACACCTTCAGCCAGCGAAGCGGCGATGGCCACGTGCTGGTGAATGTCGGCCAGGCGAATGAACGCCATTCGGTGATCGGCAGCGTGATCGACGTGGTCGGCGACCGCGTGGTCGAGGGCAAGCTGGTCACCAAGAGTTTCTGCGGTGGCCACCAGTACACGACGTGGTTCCGCATCGAGTTCGATCGCCCGTTCAAGGCGCATGGTACCTGGGGCGAGGCCGGTGGCCTGCCGGGGGCGCGCCACAGCATGGAAGGCGAGCAGAAGCCGAACGGTGCCTGGTTGAGCTTCGACCTGGACAAGGGGCAGTCGGTCACGGCGGTGAGCGCGATTTCGCACGTCGATGCCGAAGGCGCGCGCACCAACCTGCGCACCGAGGGCATGCAGGGCGGAGCGCTGATGGGGTTCGACCGCATGCGCGCGCTGTCGCAGCAGGCGTGGCGCGAGGAGCTGGGCCGGGTGCGCGTGCAGGGCGGCAGTGCTGATGACCGCACGGTGTTCTACAGCGCCGCCTACCACGCGCTGCTGCAGCCGCTGACCGGCAGCGATGCCGACGGCCGCTACCGCGGCTACGACGATGGCATCCATCGCGCGGATGGCTGGACCTACTACGAGTACTTCTCGCTGTGGGATACCTACCGTGCACAGAACCAATGGCTGGCGCTGACCCGCCCCGATGTGGCGCGTGACATCGGCCGCACGCTGCTGGCGATCGACGAGCAGGGGGGCTGGCTGCCACGCTGGGGTTACGCCAACTTTGAGACGAACATCATGACCGGCGATCCGGTGACCCCGTTCATGGTCGACCTGTGGCGTTTCGGTGCGTTCAAGGGCCGTGAATCGCAGGCGTGGGATGCGCTGCGCCGCAATGCGTTCGGCACCCCGCCGTTGAATTCCCGTCATGCGGGCCGGTCGGGCAATCCGACCTATCTGGACAAGGGCTACGTGGTCTACGACCGTGCGTTCCCGTCCAAGGGCATGGACGTCGATCCGCATCACGGCGGCTCGGCCACTCTGGAATATGCACTGGCCGACTGCGCGCTTTCGCAGATGGCCGATGGCCTGGGTCACGCCCGGGATGCGGCGACGCTGCGAGAGCGCGGCCGCAACTGGCGCAAGGTGTGGGACCCGCAGGTCCGCGACGCCGAGACCGGCTTCAGCGGCTTCCCGCGGCCTCGCACCGAGGATGGGCAGTGGTACACCCCGGCCGACGGGCACTACAGCCCCCGTTCCCACCACGGCTTCCATGAAGGCACCGCGTGGCAGTACCAGTGGCTGGCGCAGCAGGACATGCCGGGGCTGGTCGAGGCGATGGACGGTCGTGAGCAGGCCGGGCGCCGGCTCGATGCCTTCTTCGCGATGGATGTACTGCAGGCCGACCCGCTCAATGCCGCGCGGCGCGAATGGGTGGTCGGGCCCTACAGCTACTACAACCAGTTCCGCTACAACCCGAACAACGAACCCGATCTGCACGCGCCGTGGCTCTACACCCTGATCGGCCAGCCGTGGAAGACCGCCGCGGTGGTGCGGGCCGCGCAGCAGCTGTTCACCAATGCGCCCAATGGCGTGACCGGCAACGACGATCTTGGAACGATGTCGGCGTGGTACCTGTTCAGTGCGATCGGCATGTACCCGGCAGTACCGGGCAGTGGCCAGTTCCTGCTGCATACGCCGCGCTTTGCCCGGGTCGAGGTCGACATGGGCAATGGCCGCACCCTGCGCATCGATGCCCCGGGGGCGGACGGCCGCCGCCTGCAGTACGTGCAGGGCGTGCAGGTCGATGGCCAGGCGCATGCCCCGGTCTGGCTGGACTGGGAGCGCCTGCAGCAGGGCCCGCGCCTGCACTTCGCCCTCGACGCGCAGGCGCCGACCCAGGGGTGGGGCACGGCGGTGAAGGATCTGCCGGTGTCCTGGTGCGCGGCACCTGGCAGCCAGCTGCGTTGATCGGGGCTGTGCCGTTCGCGGCGACCCAGCGAACGGCACGGCACGAGACGGCCGCGATCCATTAGGCTTGAGCCCTCAGCGGAGCCCGGGAATACGATGAACGACAACGGCAGCACTTCCAGCAAACGCGCCGGCAAGGCAGTGACGGTGACCGACATCGCGCGCGCCATCGGCGTATCGCGGGCGACCGTGTCGCTGGTGCTGCGCGGCAGCCCGCTGGTCAACGTCGATACCCGGGCCAAGGTCGAGGCCGAGCTGCGGCGCCAGCGCTATGTCTACAACCGCGCAGCAGCCAACCTGCGGCGGCGCACGTCCTCCAGCATCGCACTGGTGATCAACGACCTGTCCAATCCATTCTTCGCCGAATTCGCCTCCGGCGTCGACGAGGCGCTGGGTGGGCGTGGCTACGTGACCCTGCTGGGCAGCACCGGCGAATCGCCGGAACGCCAGCAGGCGGTGCTGTCCACGCTGATGGAACACACCCCGGCGGGGCTGATCCTGTCGCCGGCCGAAGGCAGCGATGCCATGCAGCTGCGCCAGGCACTGGGAGCCAATGCCAACGTCCTGCTGTTCAACCGTGAGCTGGACGGGGCCGATTGGGACTTCCTGACGCTGGACAACCAGCATGGGGCCTATCTGGCCACCCGCCACCTGATCGAGCGCGGCCATCGCCATATCGCCTTCTTCGGCGGCCACGCGGCGTCCAGTTCCTGCCACCAGCGCCGTGCCGGCTTCCAGCAGGCGCTGGCTGAGGCTGGACTGTCGCTGCCACCCGGCTGGATGATCGAATCGGCGCCGAACCGGCTGGAGGCGGCTGCACGCACCGACGAACTGTTCGCCGATGGCCATCGGCCGAGCGCAGCGGTCTGCTACAACGACACCGTCGCGCTGGGGCTGATGCTGGGCTTGAACTCGCGCGGCATCCGGCCGGGCGGCGATTTCGCTGTCACCGGCTTCGACGATATTTCCGAGGCTTCGGTGGCGGTGCCACCGTTGACGACGCTGACCGCCGACCCGCGCGAGCGTGGCCGGCAGGCGGCGGCACTGCTGCTGCAGCGCCTGGACGAACCGGATGCGCCGCCACGGCGCACGGTGGCTCCGGTGCAGCTGCGGATCCGCGAAAGCAGTGCCGCCCGGCCGACCTGATTTCACTGCCGTTACTCCTTCCACGCAACAACGATTCCGCGCAACGAGGCGCGTTCCGCATGCCGATCTCAGCAACGCCCCGTCCGTCGGGTTCCCCGGGCAACGCACCGGCCGTCACCAACGGCAAGGCCCTGGCCGTGGTGACCACCATCTTCTTCATGTGGGGCTTCCTGACCTGCCTCAACGACATCCTGATTCCACACCTGAAGGCGGTGTTCGAGCTGAACTACGCGCGGGCGATGCTGGTGCAGTTCACCTTCTTCGGTACGTACTTCCTGATGTCGCTGCCCGCTGGCCGCCTGGTCGCGGCTCTCGGCTACAAGAAGGGCATCGTGGCCGGCCTGCTGATTGCAGGTGTGGGTGCGCTGGGCTTCTGGCCGGCGGCCGAACTGCGGATCTACGGCGCCTTCCTGGGTGCATTGTTCGTGCTCGCTACCGGCATCACCGTGCTGCAGGTGGCGGCCAATCCCTATGTGGCGCTGCTGGGCCCGGAGCAGACCAGCTCCAGCCGGCTGACCCTGGCGCAGGCGTTGAACTCGCTGGGTACGGCAATCGCGCCGATCTTCGGCGGCATGCTGATTCTCTCCAATACGGTCAAGAGCGCCGATGAAATGGCGGCGATGCCGGCCGCCGAACAGCTGGCCTATCGTGCTGCCGAGGCGCAGGCCGTGCAGGGCCCGTATGTGGGCCTCGCGGTGGCGCTGGTGCTGCTGGCGTTGTTCGTGTTCCTGTTCCGCCTGCCGGCGCTGAGCGATGCGACCGAACAGGCCGACCAGGGGCATCACCACAGCTATCTGGATGCGCTGCGCCAGCGTCATCTGCTGCTGGGCGTGCTTGGCATCTTCTTCTATGTCGGTGCGGAAGTGTCGATCGGCAGCTTCCTGGTGAACTACCTGTCGATGCCCGACATCGGCGGATTCAGCGAGCAGGAGGCCACACACTACGTTTCCGCCTACTGGACGATGGCGATGGTCGGCCGCTTTGCCGGCTCGGCGCTGCTGGCTCGCTTCTCGCCGAGCCGCCTGCTGGCGATCTTCGCACTGGTCAACGTCGGACTGCTGGCGCTGACCATGGCCAGCGCCGGCAGTGTCGCGCTGTACTCGGTGGTGGCGATCGGCCTGTTCAACTCGATCATGTTCCCCACCATCTTCGCGCTCAGCATCGAGCGCCTGGGGCCGCTGACCAACAAGGGCTCGAGCCTGCTGATCATGGCCATCGTCGGCGGCGCCGTGGTGCCGTACCTGCAGGGCGTGCTGGCCGACCACATCGGGGTGCAGGCCAGCTTCATCCTGCCGCTGCTGTGCTACGTCTACATCATTTTCTACGGACTGGTCGGCGCACGTACGCCGGCCTCCGCAACGCAGGGAGGCTGAGTCCGGAATGGGTGCGATTGTCTGCTTCGGCGAAATTTTGATCGATCTACTGGCGCAGCCGCCGGCCAATGCGGACACGCCGCGCGCGTTCCTGCAATACGCCGGCGGGGCACCGGCCAACGTCGCGGTGGCTGCCGCGCGGCTGGGCGCGAAGACCCAGTTCGTCGGCATGCTGGGCCGCGACATGTTCGGCGACTTCCTGGCCGAAAGCCTGGCCGAGCACGGTGTCGGTACCGACTACATCGTCCGCACCGATGCCGCCAAGACCGCGCTGGCGTTCGTCGCTCTCGATGCAGAGGGAGAGCGCAGCTTCAGCTTCTACCGTCCGCCGGCGGCCGATCTGCTGTTCCGCGACAGTGATTTCCAGGCCGCCTGCTTCGACAGTGCGCAGTGCTTCCACGTCTGCTCCAACAGCCTGACCGAGGCGGCCATCGCGGACGCAACCTTCGCGGGCATGGAGCGCGCGCGCGCTGCCGGGGCTGTGGTCAGTCTCGACCTCAACCTGCGGCCGGCGCTGTGGCCGGCCGATGTCGATCCGTCGCCGCGCCTGTGGCAGGCGCTCGAACGCGCGGACCTGGTCAAGCTGTCGCGCGAAGAACTGGACTACCTGGCGGCGCCCCTGGGCGACGGCGGCGAGGACGCGGTGCTGCAGCGGCTGCTGGCGGCGCAGGCTCGCTGGGTGATCGTGACCGATGGTGCGGCCACGCTGCGCTGGTACACCCGCCAGGCGCAGGGCACAGTGACCAGCTTCCAGGTCGCCGCTGTCGATACCACCGCAGCCGGTGATGCCTTCGTGGGAGGCGTGCTGGTGGGACTGCTGGAGCGGGGTGGCGCAGGCGGGGGATTCAGCGCGTTCTGCCGGGACCCGCAGGCCATCGACGCCACGCTGCGCTTCGGTGCCGCGGTCGGCGCGCTGGCCGTTACCCGCAAGGGCGCGTTCGCCGCGATGCCCTCGCTCGACGAAGTGCAGCAGCTGCTGCAGGCACAGGACATTACCGCATGAGCACCTCGCCCGACTTCCGTTCGCCCGCGTTCCTGCGCGCGCATATTGCCGATACCCTGGCGTTCTATCATCCGCGCTGCATCGATCCGGCCGGTGGTTTCTTCCATTATTTCCGTGACGACGGCAGCGTCTACGATGCCAGCCATCGCCATCTGGTAAGCAGCACCCGTTTCGTCTTCAACTACGCGATGGCCTATCGCGAGTTCGGCAAGGCCGAGTACCGCGAGGCCGTCGAGCATGGCGTGCGCTACCTGCGTGAGGTGCACCGCAATCCGGCCACCGGTGGCTATGCCTGGACCCTGCGCGATGGCCAGGTCGAGGACGACATGAATCACTGCTATGGCGTGGCGTTCGTCCTGCTGGCCTACAGCTGCGCGTTGAAGGCCGGCATCGAGCAGGCCCGCGCGTGGATGGATGAGACCTGGCAGCTGCTGGAGGCGCGCTTCTGGGAGCCGCAGCACGGTCTGTACCGGGACGAGGCGGACGGCCAGTGGAACTTCACCGGTTACCGTGGACAGAACGCCAACATGCACATGTGCGAGGCCATGCTGGCTGCGTTCGAGGCCAGTGGCGAACAGCGCTATGTGGAACGTGCCCTGCAGCTGGCCGACACCATGACCCGTCGCCAGGCAGCCAAGGCCGGTGGCCTGGTATGGGAGCACTACGATTGCAACTGGGAGATCGACTGGAACTACAACCTGGACGATCCCAAGCATCTGTTCCGTCCCTGGGGTTTCCAGCCGGGCCACCAGACGGAGTGGGCCAAACTGCTGCTGATCCTGGATCGGCACGTGCAGGCCGACTGGCTGGTGCCGACGGCGCGTCATCTGTTCGACGTGGCCGTGGAGCGCAGCTGGGACGAGGCCCGTGGTGGCCTGTACTACGGTTTCGCGCCGGAGTCACGACGGCAGCCGGGCATGGACGGCGCGCCGATCGGCGGCGACAGCTTCGTCTGCGACGACGACAAGTACTTCTGGGTACAGGCCGAAACCCTGGCAACCGCTGCGCTGATGGCTGCGCGCACCGGTGATGACCGCTACTGGCAGTGGTACGACCGCATCTGGGCCTATTCCTGGGAGCACTTCGTCGATCACCGCTACGGCGCCTGGTTCCGCATTCTCGATGCAGACAACCGCAAATACAGCGATGAAAAGAGCCCTGCAGGCAAGGTGGATTACCACACCATGGGTGCCTGCTACGAAGTGCTGAACGTCGTGCGTTGAGCATGACCGGCAGCGCCGGGCCATGCCCGGCGAAGCATGATCGGTAGCGCCGGGCCATGCCCGGCGGAAGCATGATCGGTAGCGCCGGGCCATGCCCGGCGGACACAACAGGAGTCCCGCCCGTGCATCGCCCTTTCCGTGCCGTTTGCCCATTCGCCTCTCTGGCCCTGTTGTGGATTGCCACTCTCGTATTCCCGGCAGCGGCCGCTCCGTTACAGGCAAGCTGGGAGTTCCGCATGCTGCCGGGCGACGCGCAGGGCGCGGCGCATCCCGGCCTGCAGCAATGGCGCAGCGCGCAGGTGCCGGGCAGCATCCACACCGACCTGTTGGCGCATGAACTGATCCGTGATCCTTACGTCGGCGCCGCCGAGGCCGAGCTGCAGTGGATCGGCCTGGCGGCATGGGAATACCGTGCACGCTTTGATGTGGACGCCGCGACCCTGGCCAGGCCGAACGCGGAACTGCGCTTTGACGGTCTGGATACGTACGCGGAAGTCACCCTCAACGGCAGGCCGCTGCTGCGCGCCGACAACGCTCACCGCAGCTGGCGCGTGCGCGTGGACGGCCGCCTGAAGGCGACGGGCAACACGCTGCAGATCGTGTTCCGTTCGCCGATCCGCACGCTGCTGCCCGCTGTCCAGGCGATGCCGCACAGGATTGCTGGCAATTATCCTTCGCCCTACGGTGACGAGCCGAAGGATGCGATGGTCGGTAATTTCGCGCGCAAGCCGGCCTACCATTTCGGCTGGGACTGGGGTCCGCGCTATGTCACCGCCGGGGTCTGGCGTGGCATCGACCTGGAGTCCTGGGGGGGGCGCCGCCTCGGCGATGTGGCCGTACGCACCGAGATGCTGGATGCGCAGCAGGCGAAGCTTGCGGTCGTGCTGCAGGTGGAACAGGACGCTGCCGCGGGTACCGCGGCCGTCGATGTGGAGGTGTTCGATCCGGAGATGCGCAGTGTCGCGCGGGTGCAGCGGCAGGTTGCAGTGGCCCCGGGAGCGAATACGGTGGAGCTGCCGGTGGCGCTTGCCCAGCCGCGCCGCTGGTGGCCGGTCGGCTACGGGGCACAGGATCGCTACGTGGTGGCGGTCCGCCTGGACGGCGGCGATAGCGAGTCGCTCGCGCGCGAGCAGCGCATCGGCCTGCGCACGGTCGAACTGCGCCGCGACAAGGACGCTGATGGCGGCCAGGGCTTCGCATTCGTGATCAACGGCGTGCCGGTCTTCGCCAAGGGTGCGAACGTGATTCCCTTCGACGCGTTCCCGGCCCATGTGGATCCCGCGCGCGTGCGCCAGGTGCTGACCGCCGCGCGCGACGCCAACATGAACATGCTGCGCAACTGGGGCGGCGGCTACTACGAAAACGATGTGTTCTTCGATATTGCCGATGAACTGGGCCTGCTGGTCTGGCAGGACTTCATGTTCGGCGGCGGCATGCAGCCCGGCTACGACCCGGCATTCCGCGCCAGCGTGGTTGCCGAAGCGCGCGACAACGTGCGCCGCCTGCGCCATCACCCCAGCATCGTGTTGTGGTGTGGCAACAACGAAGAGGAAACCGCGTGGAAGGACTGGGGCCATGGCCGCGACCTGAAGGCCGCAGATCCGGTCTTCGCCGCAAAGGTCTGGCAGGGCTATGTGGACCTGTTCGGCAATGACCTGCGTGCGGTGGTCCGTGAAGAAGGGCTGGGGGTGCCGTACTGGTCCAGTTCGCCCAGCAACGACCTCGACGAGAAGGCCAACGACTCCACCCGTGGCGACAAGCACTACTGGCAGGTGTGGGGCAATCCGGCGTTGCCGGTGCAGGCCTATCTGCGCGAGACGCCGCGCTTCATGTCCGAGTACGGCCTGCAGGCGTGGCCGGCCGTGGCTACGGTGGACCAGATCGCAACCCGCGCCGAGCAGCGGATCGACAGCCCGGTGATCCGCGCGCACCAGAAATTCATGGCGGGCGAAGGCAACAGCCGTCTGCTGCACTATATCGAGCGGGGTTACGGTACGCCGAAGGATTTCGGGGACTTCGTGTATCTCAGCCAGGTGATGCAGGCCGATGGCATCGCTCTGGCAGCGCTGCACCATCGCGCCTCACGCCCCTACACGATGGGCTCGCTCTACTGGCAGCTCAATGACGTATGGCCGGGTGCGTCCTGGTCGAGTGTGGACTACTTCGGGCGCTGGAAGGCGCTGCACTACCAGGCGCGGCGCTTCTTCGCTCCCGTTGCCGTGGCGGCGCTGCGTGACGAGGGCACGACACGCGTGCGTCTGCTCAACGATGGCGACGCCGGCGAGGCGCGCTGGCGGCTGCGGGTGATGGATGTCGACGGCAAAGTGCTACGTCGTCGCGAGCAGGCGGTGACCCTGGCGGCCGCGGGCGTGACGGCGGTCGGCGATTTCAGTGATGCCGAACTGCTGGCGGGTGCCGATCCGAAGCGCACGATTGCCGTGTTCGAGGTGCTGCAGGGAGGGAAGACGACTGCACGTCAGGTCGTGGGATTCGTCGAGGCCAAGGATCAGGTGCTGCCCCGCCAGGCGCTCAGGGCCACGCTGGACATCGAGGGGGACCACTACCGGCTGCGGCTGCAGAGCAGGGCATTCGTGCGCGCGGCATGGGTGGACTTCGGTGCCCTGGAGGTGCAACTGGAGGACAACCTGCTCGATCTGCTGCCGGGCGAGAGCCGCGACATCAGCGTGCGCGGCCCGGTGGATCTGGCCACGCTGCGCGAGGCGCTGGAGGTGCGCAGCCTCAACGATCGTTGAGGGGCGCCGTCGGCGGTACCTGGCCTGGGCCGGTGCCAACCCGGGTTGGCTGCGACCAGAAAGGGATCGTGTTACAGCTGGATCTGCTGGAAGTTCTCGACCCGCTGGTGACCGTGGGCGGCGTCGCCGACGCGCGGCATCGGGTAGTCGTCCAGACGGTCCAGCAGGCGGGTCTGCAGACCCGCCTCGCGCGCGGCATCAAGCTCTTCCACCACGTCGGACAGGAACAGGATCTCGCCTGCCGGCACGCCGATGGACTGGACGATGCGGCGGTAACTGTCGGCCTCACGCTTGCCGCCGATCTCGGTGTCGAACCAGCCTGACACCAGCGGGCTGAGATCGCCCGCGTCGCTGAAACCGAAAAACAGCTTCTGCGCCGGCACCGAACCGGAGGAGTAGACGTACAGCGGCAGGCCCGAGGCATGCCATCCCTTCAGCACCGGCGCCACTTCCGGATAGAAGTGCGCGGTGTAGTCGCCACGGCGATAGCCGGCGTCCCAGATCAGGCCCTGCAGCGCCTTCAGCGCCGTGTGCTTGCGGTCCTGGTCGATCCAGCCCTGCAGGGTCTCGGCGACCACGCTGTCCTGGCAGGCGCCGCCGATTTCGCTGGCCACCGTATCCAGCCAGCGGCGCACGTCCGGTCGCTGGCCATGCTCGGCCACGAAGCCGGGCAGGGCCTGGCGCGCATAGGGGAACAGCACGTTCTTGACGAACGAGATGCTGCTGGTGGTGCCTTCGATGTCGGTCAGGATGACGCGGGGCTGCATGGATCAGGATGCCTGGGTCGGAACGTAACGGGGGAATTTCTGCGCGATGTCGGTGCCGGTGAAGTGGCCGACCCAGCCATCCGGCTCGGTGAAGAAGCGGATGGCCACGAAACTCGGCTCCTCGCCCATGTCGAACCAGTGCGTGGTGCCATCGGGCACGGCGATCAGGTCGTCCTTCACGCATTCGATCTCGTAGACCTTGTCACCCACGTGCAGGGTGAACAGCCCCGAGCCGGCAACGAAGAAGCGCACTTCGTCTTCCTTGTGGAAGTGCTCGTCGAGGAACTTCCTGCGCAGCTCGGCGCGGTTGGGATTGTCCGGCGCGATCGACGCAACATCCACGCTCTTGAAGCCGCGTTCGGCGACCAGGCGATCGATGTCGGCGCGGTAAGCGGCGAACACCTCGTCCTGGCTGGCGCCCGGCGCGACCGGTGCGGTGGCCTGCCAGCGCTCGAAGGTCACGCCGATCTTCTGCAGCTCGGCAGCGATGATGGCGCCGTCCTGGCTGTCCAGCAGCGGGGATTCGGGGCGGGTGTCGTCGTAGATGCGCAGTCGGCTCATGGCGGCAGCTTGAACGTCTCGGGGGGAGGACAGGGTAGCAGGGTGGCGGGCGGGCGCAGATTGCGGTTTGGAATCTGCTCAGCCACGCAGCCTGCGCAGTTCCAGTTCGCAGTGCAGCAGGAACTCGAATGCCTCAAGGTGGCGGCGCGCTTCGGCCATGTCGCGGCCCCAGGCGTACAGGCCGTGGCCATCGATCAGGTAGCCCCACAGCGTCTGGCGGTCCAGCAGATCCTCGACCTGGGCCGACAGCACGTTCATGTCCTGGGTGTTGGCGAACACCGGAACGTCGATGGCCATCTCGTGCGTGCTGTTGCCGGCAAAGGCTTTCAGCAGCTCATAGCCTTCCAGGCGGATGTGCCCCTGCGGTGCATACAGGCGCGAGGCGACGGTCTGCACCGGCGAATGCGTGTGCAGGACGCAGCCGACTTCCGGGAAACGCCGGTACAGCTGCGTGTGCAGCAGCGTCTCGGCGGACGGGCGCAGCGGACGGCCGACGGCCTGGCCATCGAAGTCCACGACCATGATGTCGTCCTCGATCAGCCGCCCCTTGTCCTTGCCGGAGACGGTGATTGCCGCATGGCGGTCGTCGAGGCGATGGGAGAAGTTGCTGCTGGTGGCCGGGGTCCAGCCGGCCTGGGCCAGTTCGCGGACGTTGTCGATCAGCAGCTGGGCGAGCTCGCTCAGGCGCGCGGTGTCGTAGGGGAGGGGGGCGGCGTTCATGCGGGCGATTTTACTGGATTCGGCCAACGGCTGAGCCCCTCTTGGCTGTCTCGCCGGGCGGGATTTCTTGCTTTGGCCGGGCGGGTGGGCTGTGCAGGGGACGCCGTAAACCCATCCTTGGGGGCTTGGCCGCGGCATCCCTGCCGCGGACACCCCTGCACAGCCCACCCGCCCGGCCACGGACAGGTTCCGTGCGCGTCAGCCACGGAGTGAAGAAGGAAAAGCGAAAAGCGGGTCGCTTCGCTGCACTTGCTCGGAGCGGAGCATGGCTCCGCTCTACAGAGGATTCATCGACCTACGAAAATTCATCTCCTGGACGAATTCATCCACGCATGACGTGGACCAACCAGACGCGCCGGGAGACTGTCGGAGGTGGGGCGGGTTGGGTTCGCGGGGGTGTCCGCGGCATGGATGCCGCGGCCAAGCCTCCAGGGATGGATTCACGGCGTCCCCCGCGAACCCAACCCGTCCCGCCAAACCCTCGGCCCCGCTGTTGCTGTTGCCGTTGCCGTTGCTCCGGCTTCAACGGCGGGTGCAGGGCCGCAGGCCCTGCAATGCAGAACCCCTTACTTCACCCGCAGGCGGCTGTGCCGGAAGCCGTAGCAGAAATAGATCACGAACCCGAAGAACGTCCACACGCCCATCAGCATCCAGTTGTGCATGGTCATCGCCGACAGCAGCGCCAGGCAGCTGAGCACGCCCAGGCTGCAGATCAGCCACGCCATCGGCATGCGGAACGGGCGCGGCAGGTCCGGTTGGGTGCGGCGCAGGATCAGCACGCCCGCACACACCGCCGCGAAGGCGATCAGCGTGCCCATCGAGGTCAGTTCGCCGAGCACGTCCAGCGGGAACAGCGCAGCCAGCAGGGCGATGCCGATTCCGGTGATGACCGTATTGATATGCGGAGTGCGGTACTTCGGATGGATTCGGGTGAACACGGGCGGCAGCAGGCCATCGCGACCCATGATCATGAAGATGCGCGGCTGCGCGATCACCATCACCAGTACGACCGAAGAAAGGCCGACCAGCGCCCCGATTTCCACCACCACCCGCAGCCAGCCCAGCTGGGGATGCGCCGCGACGGCGGTGACCACCGGCTCATCGGTGCCGAGCAGGGTGTACGGCACCAGGCCGGTCATGACGGCCGCCATGGCGATGTACAGCACCGTGCAGACCACCAGCGAGAGCATCATGCCGATCGGCATGTCGCGCTGCGGACGGTGTGACTCCTGTGCCGCCACCGAGACCGCCTCGAAACCGATATAGGCGAAGAACACCATGGCAGCGCCGCGCAGCACGCCCTCCATGCCGTACTTGCCGGGCCCCTGGTTCTCCGGAATGAACGGGGTCCAGTTGGCCGGATCGACGTACTTCCAGCCAACCACGATCACCAGCACGATCAGGCCGGTCTTGAGCACCACCATGGCCATGTTCATGGCCGAGGACTTGCTGATGCCCACGTAGCACAGCCAGGTCAGCAGCAGCACCAGGATGGCCGCGGGCAGGTTGGCGATCGCGCCGGTCGGGCGCAGCTGCCCGTCCAGCGGTGCGCTCACCAGCGCGGCCGGCAGGTGGATGTCGAAGTGACTGAGCAGGCTGAGGAAGTAGCCGGTCCAGCTGACCGCCACTGCCGAGGCGGACACGCCGTACTCCAGCACCAGCATCCAGCCGATGAACCAGGCCGAGAGCTCGCCGAAGGTGGCATAGGTGTAGGTATAGGCGCTGCCCGAGACCGGCACCATCGAGGCGAACTCGGCGTAGGCCATGGCGCAGAACGCGCAGCAGATGGCGGCCAGCACGAAGGACAGCATGATGGCCGGGCCGGCATGGTTGGCTGCGGCCTGCCCGGTGATGACGAAGATGCCGCCGCCGATCACTGCGCCGATGCCCAGGGCGGTCAACCCCCAGGGTCCGAGGTGGCGGCGCAGGCTCAGGCCATTGGCGTCTTCATGGGCGGCATGCGGGTGCTTGGTGGCCCAGAGTTGCTTGAACATGTGTGGGGATCTTGTCGATGCGCGCCGGGTGGGCGCGCGGGCGGAAACACTGGCAGGAGCAGACGGGCCGGCGCAGGGCCGGCCCGCAGGTTCAGGCGGACTTGGCCAGCTTGCTGTTGCGCATGCCGTAGCCGAAGTAGATCAGCAGGCCCAGCACGGTCCAGCCGACGAACAGATGCCAGTGCACCACGAAGGCCTGCCAGAACAGGAACAGGCAGGCCGCCGCGCCCAGCGGGCAGATGATCCACACCACCGGTACGCGGAACGGACGATGCAGCTCCGGACGGGTATAGCGCAGAACCAGCACGCCGATGCATACGGTCGCGAACGCCAGCAGGGTACCCATCGAGACCAGTTCGCCCAGCACGTTCAGCGGCATCAGGCCGGCCAGTGCCGCAGCGATCACACCGACCACGATCGTGGCCCAGTATGGGGTGCGGAAGCGGGCATGGACCTTGCCGAAGAACTTCGGCAGCAGGCCGTCGCGGGAGATCGTGTAGGCGATGCGGGTCTGGCCCATCATCATCACCAGCACCACCGAGGACAGGCCGGCGATGGCGCCGATCTCGACTGCGGTCTTCAGCCAGGACAGGCTGGCATAGGGCTCCAGCGCGGTGGCCACGGGCTTGTCGGTGCCCAGCAGGTGATACGGCATCATGCCGGTCAGCACGGCGCAGACGATGATGTAGACGAGGGTGCACACGGCCAGCGACCCGAGCAGGCCGATCGGCATGTTGCGCTGCGGGTCCTTGGTTTCGCCGGCTGCGGTGGAAACCGCGTCGAAGCCGATATAGGCGAAGAACACGATGGTGGCGGCACGGAACACGCCGCTCCAGCCGAACTCGCCGGATACGCCGGTGTTTTCCGGAATGAAGGGCTGCCAGTTGGCCGGATCGATGTGGGCGGCGCCGAAGCCGATGAACAGGCAGATCACGGTGACCTTGATGGCCACGATGATGGCGTTGACGAAGGCCGACTGGGTCACGCCGACATACAGCAGGCCCGAGACCGCAGCGACGATCAGGACCGCCGGCAGGTTGAACAGCTTGCCGGAAGAGATGAACTCGCTGCCGGTCCATGCGATCGGTGCCGCACTGAGTGCGTCAGGGAACGGCATGTGCAGCGTGGTGGTGATGAAACTGATCAGGTAGGCCGACCAGCCCACCGCGACCGAGGCCGAGGCGAACAGGTACTCCAGTACCAGACACCAGCCGATGAACCAGGCCATGCCCTCGCCGAGCGTGGCGTAGGAGTAGGAGTAGGCGCTGCCCGATACCGGCATCATCGCGGCGAACTCGGCGTAGCACAGGCCGGCGAGTGCACATGCGATGCCGGCGAAGACGAACGAGAGCATCACTGCCGGGCCGGCGTGGTTGGCCGCGGCCTGACCGGTCAGTACGAAGATGCCTGCACCGATCACCGCCCCTACGCCAAGCAGGATCAGGTGTTTCGCCGTGAGGGTCCGTTTCAGCGTGGCTTCGCCGTCCAGGCTGCCTTCGATGGGTTCGCCGGCATCGACGTGCCCGGCCGGTTGCACCGGCTTGACCCTCAACAGAGCTTTCAGCATGCAGTACTTCCCTAATGATCGGTTTGGGGGCCGTCGATACGTTGCCGGCAGCCCTGAATGGTGAAGGCCGCGCGAACGGCCCGCTGTACCTTAGCCAAAGCTGAAGCCAACGCACAAGCGCAATCGCAACAATGAGCGGCGATAATGAACAGTATTTTTCCGAACCACCCCCATTCATGAGCCACACCGCCGAAACCCTTGCCGCGCTTGATGATCGCCTGCGCAGTCTGCTGCGGGACCATGCGCGCCTCGAGCCCGCCCACGACGCCCTGGCTGCCGAATTCGGCACATTGCTGGACGATCCGGAAGATCCGTTCCGGCGCGAGCGGTTGGCCGGCCACTTCACCGCCAGCTGCTGGCTGGTCAGCGCCGATGGCCAGCGCCTGCTGCTGACCCACCACCGCAAGCTGCAGCGCTGGCTGCAGCTGGGCGGCCACGCCGACGGCGACCGCGACCTGGCCCGGGTGGCGCTGAAGGAGGCAGAGGAGGAGTCGGGGCTGTCCGGGCTGGTGCTGGACGATCCGGCGATCTTCGACCTGGACAAGCATTGGATCCCTGAACGCGGGGACGTGCCGGGGCATTGGCACTACGACGTGCGCTTCGTGATCCGGGCGCTGGGGGGCGAGGACTTCGTGCTCAGCGAGGAATCGCTGGACCTGGCCTGGCGGCCGGTGACCGAAGTCGCGGCCGATCCGGAATCGGACGAATCGATGCAGCGCATGGCGCGCCGGTGGTTGGCGCGCTGACGGGGACGTCCACCTCATGCGCGGGCCGCCGGGCATCGCCCGGCGCTACCGTGATCGCGTGGGTAGCGCCGGGCCGTGCCCGGCGAACCTTCAATCAATACAGGATGCGGGTGCGCAACGTGCCCGGAATGGCCGCCAGTTCTTCGCGCACCGCGGCGGCCTGCTCCTCGCTGGCGGTGATGTCGATCACCACGTAACCCACCTTCGGGTCCGTGCGCAGGAACTGGCCGTCGATGTTGACGTTGTGGCGCGAGAAGATCTCGTTGACCTTGGACAGCACGCCCGGCACGTTCTGGTGGATGTGCAGCAGGCGCAGGCTGTCTTCGTGTTCGGGCAGGGTCACTTCCGGGAAATTGACCGCCGACAGGGTGCTGCCGTTGTCGCTGTAGCGCACCAGCTTGGCGGCGACTTCCACGCCGATGTTGTCCTGCGCTTCCAGCGTGCTGCCGCCGACATGCGGGGTCAGGATCACGTTGTCGTGGCGGGTCAGCGGTGATTCGAAGATGTCGCCGTTGCCCTTCGGCTCCACCGGGAACACATCCAGTGCAGCCCCACCGACATGGCCGCTGGCCAGCGCTGCGTCCAGCGCATCGATGTCGACCACGGTGCCGCGCGCCGCATTGATCAGGTGCGCGCCCTTGCGCATCTTCGCCAGCTCGGTGCTGCCGATCATCCACTGCGTGGCCGGGGTCTCCGGCACGTGCAGGGTAACGATGTCGGCACGTGCCAGCAGGTCGTCCAGGCTGGCCGCGGCACGCGCATTGCCCAGCGCCAGCTTGGTTTCCACGTCGTGGAAGATCACCTGCATGCCCAGCGATTCGGCCAGCACGCCGACCTGGGTGCCGATGTGGCCGTAGCCGATGATGCCCAGCGTCTTGCCCCGTACCTCATGGCTGCCGCTGGCGGACTTCGACCAGCCGCCGCGGTGGCATTCAGCGTTCTTCTGCGGGATGCCACGGGTCAGCATGATCGCCTCGGCGATCACCAGTTCGGCCACGCTGCGGGTGTTGGAATAGGGCGCGTTGAACACCGGGATGCCGGCCAGCTCGGCCGCGTCCAGATCGACCTGGTTGGTGCCGATGCAGAAGCAGCCCACCGCGATCAGGCGCTTGGCCTCGGCCAGCACCTCGGCGCTGAGCTGGGTGCGCGAACGGATGCCGACGATATGCGCCTCGGCGATGCGCGCCTTCAGTTCGTCCTCGGGCAGCGCCTTGGTGTGCGCCTCGATCTGGCTGTAGCCGGCGGCGCTGAATACCTCCACGGCGGTCTGGCTGACCCCCTCCAGCAACAGCACGCGGATATCCTGCTTCGGGAACGAGGTCTTCTTCGGCGACATGGGGCAACACGGCCAGTGGGACAGGGGCTGACCACTATGCCAGATCGGACCGCCCATGGTGCAGTGCGCAATTGGTTGCATCCGTAGCTATCTGTGCGGCACTGCGGGGCTGGACGCTGGCGCGTGCCACTGGCACGCTTGCCCGTTCGTCACGCACCGCGCTGGACCGACATGACCGATTCCCGCATTGCCTCGCTGCTGCAGGCCTGTCCCGGCCTGAAGCTGAAGACCGACCCATCCGACCTGGAGCATTACGGTCGCGACTGGACCCGGCGCTGGACGCCGGCGCCGCTGGCGATCGCGCTGCCGGCCACGGTCGAGGAGGTGCAGGCGGTGATGCGCTGGAGCGCGGCCGAAGCGGTTGCGGTCGTGCCCTCCGGCGGCCGTACCGGGCTGTCCGGCGGCGCGGTAGCCGCCCACGGCGAACTGGTGCTGAGCCTGGAACGGATGAACAAGGCCCTGGCCTACGACGCGGTCGACCGGACCCTGGTGGTACAGGCCGGCATGCCGCTCGAAGCGCTGCACAACGCCGCGCTGGAGCATGGATTGATCTATCCGGTCGACTTCGCCGCGCGCGGATCGTGTTCGATCGGCGGCAACATCGCCACCAATGCCGGCGGCATCCGCGTGATCCGGTACGGCAACACCCGTGAATGGATCGCCGGGTTGAAGGTGGTCACTGCCAGCGGCGAGCTGCTGGAATTGAACAAGGGCCTGATCAAGAACTCCAGCGGCTACGACTTCCGCCAGCTGCTGATCGGTTCAGAAGGCACGCTGGGCGTGATCGTCGAGGCGACGGTGAAGCTGACCGATCCCCCGCCGGCCAGCAACGTGATGCTGCTGGCGTTGCCCAGCTTCGAGGTGCTGATGCAGGTATTCGCCGCCTTCCGTGCGCGCCTGCAGCTGCAGGCGTTCGAGTTCTTCACCGACCGGGCGCTGGAACACGTGCTGGCACATGGTGCGCAGGCGCCGTTCGACGAAGTGCATCCGTACTATGTCGTGACCGAGTTCGCTGCCAATGACGAGGCACAGGAAGCCGCGGCCATGGCGGCCTTCGAGGACTGCATGGGCAACGGCTGGGTCAGCGACGGCGTGATCAGCGCCAGCGACGCACAGGCGGCCCAGCTGTGGCGCCTGCGGGAGGGCATCACCGAATCACTGGCGCGCTACAAGCCCTACAAGAATGACGTCTCGGTGCGTATCTCGGCGATGCCGGCATTCCTGGCCGAGACCCAGGCGCTGATCGGCCAAGCTTATCCACACTTCGATGTGGTCTGGTTCGGCCATATCGGCGACGGCAACCTGCACATCAACGTGCTGAAGCCGGACGACACCAGCGACGCCGAGTTCCTTGCCCAGTGCGAGCAGGTGACCAAGCTGCTGGCGCAGGTGCTGGCGCGTTTCGATGGCAGCATTTCGGCCGAACACGGGATCGGCCTGGTCAAGAAGGGTTACCTGGACAGCACGCGCGGGCCGGCGGAAATCGCGTTGATGAAGGCGGTCAAGCGTGCGTTCGATCCCGAAGGGCGGCTGAACCCGGGCAAGCTGTTCGACGCCTGATCTGGGCAAACCCTTCACGCACCCGTTACGCTCCACCCATTCCTTCAACCGGCCTGCGACCGATGATCCGACCGTTCCTGCTGATTGCCCTGCTGTCCCTGCCGCTGGCCGGCTTCGCTTCCAGCTTCGCCGGCACCTCGGCCGGTTCGGCAACCGGTGCATCGTCCGGCTCGTCGGGCAGCAGCTCGGGTGACGACAAGGTCGTGCGCGCAGCGCGCGATGATGCCGCGGCCTTTGTCGCCAGCGACGGCCAGATCCGTGGCGCGCGCCTGCAGGCCGCGCTGGTCCATCTGCGCGAGCAGGACGCTGCCGCGCAGCAGCAGAGCGATCTGGAACTGGCGCGCGCCCTGCTGGCGCGTTGATCCGGGCCGCATGCCGCCCGCGGTTTCGCTTGCCGTGGCGCCGGCCGATGCACGGCTGAACGTCTTGCGTACGCGGGCAGCAGCAGATGCCGGCCGCGACCCGGCGCTGTCCAAGCGTGCCCTGCATGCAGGATGGGGTATCGCATTGGCGTGGCTGGCGATACCGGTGGCGCATGCGACCGACCGCCTGCAGCTGGACCCCGCAGGCCTGGACCCAACACAACAACGGCTGGCCCGGCAGACCCTGGCCGACGTGCAGTCGCTGCTGCCCGAGGGGCTGCTGCGCGCGTTGCCGCCGCAGGTGCAGGTGCGCTGGAGTGAGGCCCTGCCGGCCGATGTGCACGGTCGGGCCTTTGGCGGACGCGTGTCGCTGCGTCGCGACCTGCTGGATGAGGAGGTGCCCGGCGCCCGCCGCGCGCGACGCAGCGCGCTGGTGCACGAACTGGCCCACGTTGCCGACCGCAACGGTGCAGGCTGGTCGCGCAGCGCGCGCTGGCGCGATCTGTCCGGCTGGCAGCGCAGGCCGTGGCATCTGGGTCGCGGTGACAATGATTTCCGTGACCGCAGCCCGGATCCCTACGAGCTGACGGATGCGGCCGAGTACCTGGCAGTGAATGCCGAGCATTTCCTGCTCGATGGTGCGTTCGCCTGCCGCCGTCCAGCCCTGGCGCAGTGGTACCGGGCGCATTTCGGCACGCCGCCATCGCTGCCACGCCCGCACTGTCACGCGACCCTCCCATTGCTGCAGGCCGAAGCGGAGGAGGGGGCAGCCTCGTTGCTGCAGCTGGATCCCGCGCGCGTCTATGCGGTGGACTACCTGTTCGCTGAAGGCAGCCGGCAGCCGATGAGCCGCTGGGGCCACAGCATGCTGCGGCTGGTCATCTGCCGGCCGGGCCGGACGCCGGGACCAGCGTGCCGACTGGATCTCGAACATCACCGCGTACTGTCCTTCCGCGCGTTCGTGGGCGATGTGCAGATTTCCAACTGGCGTGGCCTGACCGGCGACTATCCGTCGCGCCTGTTCGTGCTGCCGCTGCAGCAGGTGGTGGATGAATACACCAAGGTCGAGCTGCGTGGCCTGCAGTCACTGCCCCTGCGCCTGCAGCGCGAAGAAATCGCCAGCCTGCTGGAACGCACCGCGCAGGTGCATTGGACCTACGACGGACGCTACTACTTCGTCAGCAACAACTGCGCGGTGGAGACTGCGAAACTGCTGCAGGCCGGCGTGCCTCGGCTCGGCCAGGCCGGGCTCGCCCAGCTCACCCCGCGGGGACTGCGGCGTCGGCTGGCACGGCTGCATGTTCTGGACGACCAGGTCCTGGCGGATCGGGCGGGTGCGCAGGCCCAGGGGTATTACTTCGCCTCCGCGCGTGATCATTACCAGCAGCTTTTTTCGGTGGCTGCCACCCAGCTCGCCTTGCCCGCGCGCGACGTGCGCGCATGGCTGAAGCTGCCCGCGCGCGAACGCGGCCCCTGGCTGCTGCAGGGTGATCTGCGCGCGAGTGCTGGCCTGCTGCTGCTGGAACAGGCCGCGCAGCGACGCGCGGAGCTGCGCGCGCGTGACGTGCTGAAGCGCGGTCTGCTGGCGGCGCCGGAGAGCGCTGAGGCACGCAGTCTGCGTGAACTGCTGGACCTGAGCGGGCAGTGGCTGCGTCCCGGGGAGCTGCTGGCGGACGGCGGCTACGGCTTGCCGCTGCCCGAGGAACAGGTACTGCTGGCCGACCGCGTTGCGCTGGCCAGCGCCCAGGCGGTGCCGGCATGGCAGACCCTGCGCATGCAGCTGCGGCAGCAGCTGCCGCCGTCGCAGCGGGGTGAGCTCGATGACATCGATGCGAACCTGGCGGCGCTGGGTGAGCGCCTGCGACGGCAGGCGACGCCTACTGACGCGGCAGTTCGATGACGAAGCGGCTGCCGCCACTGTCACCGGGCGCGCAGTAGACCTTTCCGCCATGTGCATCGGCGATGGCCTTGACCACGGCCAGGCCCAGGCCGCTGCCACCGCCCTGGCGCGAACGTGAACCGTCGGCGCGCATGAAGGGGCTGAAGATGTCCGCGTGCAGTGCCGGATCGATGCCGGGGCCCTCATCCTCGATGGCAACCTGCACGTGTCCCGGGGTGTCATGCACGGCAATCCGCACCCGGCCCGGGCTGGCGTAGCGCCGTGCGTTCTCCAGCAACGCAAGAAGCGCCTGCCGCAGGCGGGTCGGATCGCAGTGGGCGTTGTGCTCCTCGCGGCTGGTCTCCAGTTCCAGCACGAAGCCGGCCGCGCGGAACTGGGGATCGACCAGGGTCATCACCGAGTGCACTTCGGCCACCACATCGGTACGGGCGCGGCGCACGTCCAGCCGGGCGTTGTCCGCCAGGCTCAGCACGCGCAGATCCTCGATCAGCCGCGACAGCCCTTCCACCTGCGCCAGCAGGCTGCGGAACTGCGATTCGTCGGGGTGGAACACGCCTTCGGCCAGGCCCTGCAGGCGACCGCGCAGGATGGTGACCGGCGTGCGCAGTTCGTGGGCGATGGCGGCGTGCCACATCATCCGTTCGCTTTCCATGTGCTGCAGGCGGCGCGCCATCGCGTTGAAGTCGTCGACCAGCGCGGCGACCTCGCCGGGAGAGTTGCCGTCGGCGCTGGCGCGTGCGCCCAGGTCGCCGCTGGCCAGCGCGCGCACGCTGTCGACGAGCGAATTCAACGGGGACAGGATACGGTGGGCGAGGCGGAACGATGCGGCGATCGCAAGGGCCAGCCCGGTCAGGATGACACCGACCATCCAGGCCAGTTCGGGACCGGTGGGCAGCCAGCTCTCCGGCTCGACCGTACTGGCCGGCGAAAACTCGACCAGCACCGCATACAGCAGCCAGGACGAGAGGATCATCATCACGATGACGCCGATCACCATCAGCGACATCGAGACGACGATGTGCCGGCTGAGCCCGGACCGGCGCATCAGCGGTCGGCCATCAGGCGGTAACCGACGCCGCGCACGCTGCCCGGGATGTTGACCATGCCCACGTCGTCCAGCTTGCGGCGCAGCTTGCTGACATGGCTGTCGACCGTGCGCTCCAGCGCTTCACTCTCAGGCAGGCATTCATGCATCAGTTCGCTGCGGCTGAAGATGCGGGTCGGTGCCAGGGCCATGCAGTGCAGCAGCTTGAACTCGGTCAGCGTCAGCAGGACTTCATGGCTGTAGCCATCGCCCTCCACATGCACGGCATGGGTTGCCGGATCGATCAGCAGCTGCCCGATGCGCAGTGCCGCCGGTGCATCCACGCGTGAGGATCTGAGCGTCCGCCGCAGCACCGCGCGCACGCGCGCAGCCACCTCGGCCGGGTTGAACGGTTTGACCACGTAGTCGTCGGCACCCATGCGCAGCGCGGTCAGCTTGTCCAGGTCCTGGTCGAGCGCGGTCAGCATGATCACCGGCGTTTCCCCGCGCTGGCGCAGCTGGCTCAGCACGCTCCATCCGTCCAGCCGCGGCAGTTGTACATCCAGCAGGACCAGGTCCGGACGCATGTTGCGGTGCAGGTCCAGTGCACTGTGGCCGTCGCCGGCGCGCAGGGTGCGCAGGCCCTCACGTTCAAGATAGGCAGTGAGGATGTCGGCGATCTCGGCCTCGTCCTCCACGATCAGGACCAGGGCGGCGAGGGCAGTGGAGGCGTGCATGCGTGGATCAGGCCATAAGGTGCTTGCCTCCATCGTATCTCCACACTTCCTCCATCGAAACCCCATCATCGCCGCGCAGACTGCGCGCTTCATGACCTATCCGCCGCGCCTGCGGCATTGTGCACAGCAATGAGAACCTTCAGGACCCCGGCCGCGTTGATCGCGGTCCTCGCCTTGGCCATGACGGCCTGTTCCTCGCCCGAAGCCAGCCCCGAACCCGCACCGCGCGTGAGTGTGGTCACCGTCGGCCCACAGGTCGTGCAGCGCGACGATGAGCTGCCGGGCCGCGTGACGGCCGTGCGTACCGCACAGATCCGTGCGCAGGTCGGCGGCATCGTGCAGCGTCGCCTGTTCGAGCAGGGGGCCGAAGTCACCGCCGGGCAGGCGTTGTTCCAGATCGATCCGGCGGCCTTCCGTGCGGACGTCGATTCGGCGCTGGCGGCCCTGCAGCGCAGCGAGGCGGCGCTTGCCCGCAGCCGTGTGCAGTCGCAGCGGCTGCACGCCCTGGCGGCGGCGCAGGCCGTCAGCCAGCAGCATCGCGACGACGCCAGCGCCGAGTACGAGCAGGCGCGCGCCGCGGTGAATGAAGCCCGGGCGATTCTTGCCCGCCGCCAGCTGGACCTGCGCTATGCGACGGTCAGCGCGCCGATCAGCGGACGCATCGATCAGGCATGGGTGACCGAGGGAGCGCTGGTCGGCGTGGCCGATGCCGAGCCGATGGCGGTGGTGCAGCAGATCGACCAGGTCTACGTGGATGTTCGCCAGCCTGCGTCCCAGCTGGAGTCGCTGCAGCGCAGCGCCGCGAGCGGTGGACAGTCGTCGGTGGCGATCATCGGCCCGGCGGGCCGGCCGTTGTCGGAACGTGGCGAGCTGCTGTTCTCCGGCATCAACGTCGATGCACGTACGGGCGATGTGATGCTGCGCATCCTGGTGAACAACCCGCAGCGCCAGCTGCTGCCCGGAATGTACGTACGGGCAAGAGTGCCGCGCGGTGCTCCGTCCAGTGCGCTGGTTCTGCCGCAGCAGGCCGTACTGCGCAGTGCCGGTGGTCAGGCCTACGCCTGGGTGGTCGGCAGTGACGGCAAGGCGGTGATCCGCACGCTGGAGATCGATGGCAGCGTGGATCGGCAGTGGCTGGTCCGGAATGGCCTGAAGGCGGGCGAGAAGGTGGTCGTCGAAGGCCAGGAGCGCCTGCAGGAGGGCGTGGTGGTCCAGATGCACGACTGGTCACGGCCCGTCGCCATTGCCGGGGCTGCACCGTCAGGTCGTCAGGGCTGAGTCCGCCAGGACCCGGCCGATCCAGGAAAATCCAACATGGCACGTTTCTTCATCGATCGCCCGGTGTTCGCCTGGGTGCTGGCGATCTTCATCATCCTTGCCGGTGTCCTGGCGATTCCGCGGTTGGCTGTGGAGCGCTACCCGGCAGTCGCTCCGCCCAGTGTCAGCATCTATGCGAGCTATCCAGGCGCAAGCCCGCAGACATTGAACGATGCGGTGGTCGCGCTGATCGAGCGCGAACTGTCCAGCGTCAAGCACCTGCTGTACTTCGAATCGTCGGTGGATACCTCCGGGGAGGCGTCGATCACGGCGACCTTCCAGCCGGGAACCATCCCCGAACTGGCCCAGGTCGATGTGCAGAACCGGATCAAGGCGATCGAGCCGCGGTTGCCGCGCAGCGTGCGCCAGAACGGGCTGTACGTGGAGGCGGCCGATTCCGGTTTCCTGATGCTGGTCGGCCTGCGTTCGCCGGATGCCAGCGTCAGCGAGGCCGCGCTGGGTGACTTCATGGCGCGCAACATCATCGAGGAACTGCGCCGCATCGACGGTGTCGGTCGCGTGCAGCTGTTCGGCGCGGAGCAGGCGATGCGCGTCTGGCTCGATCCCACGCGGCTGACCGGGTACGGCCTGACCATCGGTGACGTTGCCAGCGCCATCGAGCAGCAGAACCTGGAGATCGCACCGGGTCGCATCGGCGACTCCCCCGGTCTGCCCGGCCAGCGCCTGACCGTGCCGCTGACCGCCGATGGCCAGCTGTCCACGCCCGCGCAGTTCGCTTCGATCGTGCTGCGTGCGCGGGCGGATGGCTCGCGGGTACTGCTGGGTGACGTCGCCCGGGTCGAACTGGGGGCGCAGAGCTACGCCTGGGGTACCCGAGAGGATGGTCAGCCTGCGACGGCGGCGGGCGTCCAGCTGCGGCCCGGAGCGAACGCCGTACGCACTGCGGCAGCGGTGCGCGAAAGGATGGCCGAGCTGGCGCCGCTGCTGCCGCGTGGTGTCGAGGCGAGCATTCCGTTTGATACCGCACCCTTCGTCAGCATCTCGATCCGCAAAGTAGTGCAGACACTGCTGGAGGCCATGCTGCTGGTGTTCGCGGTGATGTACCTGTTCCTGCAGAACTGGCGCTATACGCTGATACCTGCCATGGTCGCGCCGATTGCGCTGCTGGGTACGTTCGCGGCGATGCTGGCGCTGGGGTTCTCGATCAACGTCCTCACCATGTTCGGCATGGTGCTGGCGATCGGCATCATCGTCGATGATGCGATCGTGGTGGTCGAAGGCGTGGAACGGATCATGGCCGAGGAGGGGTTGCCACCCCGCGAGGCGACGATCAAGGCAATGCGCGAACTGACCGGCGCGGTAATCGGCATCACCCTGGTACTGACCGCGGTGTTCATTCCGATGGCGTTCGCCAGTGGTTCGGTAGGCGCGATCTACCGTCAGTTCACCGTCGCGATGTCGGTATCGATCCTGTTCTCCGCACTGCTGGCGCTCAGCCTCACGCCTGCACTGTGCGCCACGCTGCTGCGCGGAAGTACACGCGGGCATCATGGCCGCAGTGGCCTGTTCGGCGCCTTCAACCGCGGCTTCGAGCGGATGACCGGCCGCTACCAGCGTGGCGTGGCCGCTGTGCTGCAGCGAAGCGGGCGCGTGATGGGGGTGTTCGTCGCACTGGTGGCAGCGCTTCTGCTGGGCCTGAACGGGTTGCCCGGGGCATTCCTGCCGGAGGAGGACCAGGGGTACTTCATGACCTCGATCCAGCTGCCGGCCGAGGCGACCACCGAGCGCACGCTTGCCGTCGTTGAAGCGTACGAACGTCACGTGGCCTCGCGCCCCGGCGTTGCATCCAACCAGTCGATCCTCGGGTACAGCTTCTCCGGCTCGGGGCCGAGTGCTGCACTGGCCTACACGATGCTGAAGGATTGGGGGGAGCGTGCCGGTGCGACGGCTGCCGGCGAGGTGGAGGCGGTACGGAAGGCGATGTCGACGCTGGTCGAGGGCGAAGTCATGAGCGTGATGCCGCCGGCCATCGACAGCCTCGGCCGCTCGTCAGGCTTCTCGCTGGCGCTGCAGGCGCGGACCGGGCAGACCCAGGCCGAGCTGCGCGCTGCCCTCCAGCAGCTGCTGCAGCTGGCCCAGGCCAGCACACTGCTGTCCGATGTGCATGCCGATGGAATGCCCGCAGGTACCAGCGTCCGGCTTGACATCGATCGCGCCAAGGCCGAGGCGATGGGCGTGGCGTTCAGCGAGATCAGCGGAACGCTGTCGGCGGCAATGGGCTCGCAATACGTCAACGACTTTCCGAACAAGGGACGGCTGCAGCAGGTCATCGTCCAGGCGGATGCGCCGTACCGGATGGAGCTGGGCGACGTGCTCAAGCTGTATGTCCGCAACAGCGAAGGGGGCATGGTGGCGCTGTCGGAGCTGGTCGATCCGCAGTGGACGGAAGCGCCCCTGCAGCTGCAGCGCTATCTCGGCTTCCCGGCATTGAATCTGTCCGGCGCGCCCGCGTCGGGCGTTTCCACCGGGCAGGCGATGGACGAGATGGAGCGCCTGGCCCGGCAGCTGCCGGCGGGCTTCGCACTGCAGTGGACCAGTCAGTCGCTGCAGGAGCGCGAGTCCGGCGCGCAGGCCCCGTGGTTGCTGCTGCTGTCGATGCTGGTGGTGTTCCTGGTCCTGGCGGCGCTGTACGAGAGCTGGTCCATACCAATGGCGGTGATGCTGGTGGTGCCGCTGGGCCTGCTGGGAGCCGTAGCGGCGGTGCTGCTGCGGGGCATGCCCAACGACGTTTTCTTCAAGGTCGGCATGATCACGGTGATCGGCCTGTCGGCGAAGAACGCGATCCTGATCGTCGAGTTCGCGCGACAGCTGCAGCAGCAGGGACGCGGGCTGGTGGAAGCGGCCGTGGAGGCAGCGCGCCTGCGCCTGCGGCCCATCGTGATGACGTCGCTGGCGTTCGCGCTCGGCGTGGTGCCTTTGATGGTGGCGCAGGGTGCCTCGAAGGAAACACAGCAGGCAATCGGTACCGGTGTGTTCGGTGGCATGGTCAGCGCGACCGTGCTCGCGGTGTTCTTCGTGCCGGTGTTCTATGTGGTGGTGCAGGGGGTGCGGCAACGGATCGCGCGGCGCCTGCGCAGGCGCCGGCCACTGCCGGAAGGATCTGTGGATGGGAACGGATAACGGTCAAAGGCTGCACGACGTGCAGCTGAAGGCGCTGGAACGGCGCCTGTGCAAGGCCCTGATCGAGGGTGATCGGCAGGCACTGTCGCTGCTGTTGTCGCCGGCGATGTTCATGATGGATGGCGATGGCGGGCGTCTGTTTGATCTGCCCTGGCTGGATGACTGGTTGGGCGGGCACCTGCAGGTGCGGGCGCTGCATCTGCAGGCGGTGGACACCCTGCTGTGCGGTCGGCTGGCGCTGCTGTCCAGCCCGGTGCAGATGGTGGTCGTCCGGCACGGGCAGGAGCAGGCATTGCGGATGCGTCTGTTGCGGGTCTGGGCCTGTAGTTCCGGCGGGGAGGGCGCGCAGCTGCTGTCGATGACGGTGCTCGCGGCGTGAACGCGATCACATCGGTTTCAGCGCCGGCTCATCGCCGGATGATAGGGTGGTTATCTTAAGTACGGTCGACAAGGAGTCGAGTCATGCGTGTAGTTTCCAGTCTGTCGACGGCTTCGCTGGCCCTGGTGCTGGCGGCCTGCCAGCCATCGACGCCGCCTGCCGCAGCAGGTGGCACGGCTGACCCGGCGCCGCCGGAGCCGCAGCCGCTGTCCACGAACTCGACCGCCAGCCAGACGGCCTATCAGTGTGGCGATCTGGCCGTGCGTGCGACGTTCAACGGCGAGGACGCAGCCACCGTGGTGATCGGGGATCGCACGTTCGCCATGACCTCCGAGCGTGCTGCTTCGGGGGCGAAGTACGGCGACGGGCAGGGCAACAGTTTCTGGACGAAGGGCCACGACGACGGGCTGCTCAGCCTGAAGGGCGAAGTGGACCGCGAGTGCCGCGCTGTGGAGACCACGGAAGGCGACGGCCGTGCCGGTGCTGCCGCGTTCAGGGCGACCGGCAACGAACCGGGCTGGCTCGCGGTGGTCGACGGTGACACGCCCGGCCTGCAGGTGCAGGTCGATTATGGCCAGCGGCACTTCGACGTGGGCGCGCCCAACCAGGGGGCGGACGGGTGGAGTGGCAAGGCTGCGGACGGTACCGACATCAAGCTCACCTTCCAGCGCACGACGTGCACGGACGACATGAGCGGCGAGCCATTCGAGGCGAAGGCGATGCTGACCGTCGGCACGCGCCAGTACCATGGGTGTGGCAATTTCGGCGCCAGGCAGCCGTAAGTTGGTCGGCAGAGCCGAGCGGGGCTCGGCTCTGCCAGGCGCGTGCGGTCAGCTCAGTCCGCGCGGCCTGCGAACTCGCCGGTGGCAGTGTTCACCAGCACGCGTTCGCCATTGACGATGTACTCCGGCACCATGATCTCGATACCGGTATTGAGCTTGGCCGGCTTGGGACGCTTGGTGGCGGTGCCGCCCTTCAGTTCCGGCGGGGTCTCGATCACTTCCAGCACCACCGAGGCCGGCAACTGGATGGCCACCGGCTGCTCGTCGATCACCTGCACGTAGATGCCGGTCAGGCCATCGGTGATGTAGCCGGCGTCGTCGCCGATGACGTCCGCATCCAGGGTGTAGGGGGTGTAGTCCTCGTCATCGAGGAAGACGAATGCATCGCCATCCTTGTACGAATAGGTGGACTGGCGGCGCAGCAGTTCGACCTCGACCAGATTGTCGTCGGCATCGAAGCTGGCATCGAGCTTGTTGCCGCCCGGCACGCTGTACATGATGAAGCGGAAGCGGACGTTGCCACCCCGGCCCTGCGGGGAGCTGCGCTCGATGTCGCGGATCTGGTAGACGCCGTTGTTGTACTCGACGACGTTGCCCTTCTTGATGTCGTTGGCTTTCATGGTGATCTGGGTCGTTGGGGGTGGACGCCGTCCCGGCGCCCGGGGGAATCACTTCGGAGCGAGGCGGGTAGCGCCGTCCAGGCGGATGGTCTCGCCATTGAGGTAGGTGTTGCCGAGGATGAAGCCGACCAGGCTGGCGAAATCCTCCGGCTTGCCCAGCCGCGACGGGAACGGGATCGAGGCGGCAAGCGACTGCTGTACGGCTTCGGGCATGCCATCGACCATCGGTGTCCAGAACACGCCCGGGGCGATGGTGTTGACGCGGATGCCGAAGCGCGAGAGCTCGCGGGCCATCGGCAGCGTCATCGACACCACACCGCCCTTGCTGGCGGCGTACGCGGCCTGGCCGATCTGGCCCTCATAGGCGGCGATGCTGGCGGTGTTGATGATGACACCCCGTTCGCCATCGGCGCCGGCCTCGTTGTGCTGCATGCGGTTGGCGGCGGCCTTGGCCACGTTGAAGCTGCCGACCAGGTTGACCATCACCGTGCCCTGGAAGCCGGCCAGCGGCATCGGTCCTTCCTTGCCGAGCACACGGCCCGCGCCGAGGATGCCGGCGCAGTTCATCGCCACGTTGAGGCTGCCGAGGAAATCGTGGGCCTGGTCGATGGCCGCCGCCACGGCAGCTTCATCACTGACGTTGACGTTGAAATAGCGGGCGTTGTCGGCACCCAGCGCGGCGACGGCGGCGCTGCCTTTGTCGTCGTTGAGGTCGAACAGGGCCACCTTGCCGCCTTGGACGACGAGGTGCTCGGCCACGGCCAGGCCAAGGCCGGAAACGCCGCCGGTGATCACGGCACGTACGGAAGACAGCTGCATTGCACGGTCCTGCAGGTTCGAGAACCGCCGATTCTAACGGAAGCCACGACCGCTGCCGTTGTGCACCGCGCCGCCCGGAGCCCGGGCGACGCGCCCTGATGGATCAGACGGCCGCGAGGGCCTGGCCGGTGCGGCTGGCGGTCGCACGCCCGAGCAGGCCGGCCAGCCAACGACCGGTTTCCGCCAGCGCCGGCAGGTCCACCCCGCTGTCCAGGCCAAGGCCCTGCAGCAGATAGACCACGTCCTCGCTGGCGACGTTGCCGCTGGCGCCTTTCGCGTAAGGGCAGCCGCCCGCGCCGGAGACGGCGCTGTCGACCACGCGCACGCCTTCTTCCAGGCAGGTGGCGATGTTGGCAATGGCCTGCCCGTAGGTGTCATGGAAGTGCACGGCCAGCGCGCTCATCGGGATCTCCGTGGCGACTGCCTGCAGCATCGCCCGCGCCTTGCGCGGCGTGCCGACGCCGATCGTGTCGCCCAGCGAGATCTCATAGCAGCCCATCTGGTGCAGGGCGCGCGCCACCCGCACCACATCGGCTAGGGGGACCTCGCCCTGGTAGGGACACCCCAGCACGGTGGAGACATAGCCGCGTACCCGTACGCCATCGGCGGCGGCGCGGCGCAGGATCGGCTCGAAGCGGGCCAGCGACTCGTCGATGCCGGCGTTGGTGTTGGTGCGGTTGAACGCCTCGGAGGCGGCCGTGAACACCGCCACTTCCTCCACGCCGACCGCGAGCGCCCGCTCGTAGCCCTGTTCATTCGGTACCAGCACTGGATAGTGGATGCCGGGCCGGCGCTGGATGCCGGCATAGACCTCAGCGGCATCCGCCAGCTGCGGCACCCACTTCGGGCTGACGAAACTGGTCGCTTCGATGCTGCGCAGGCCGGTGGCCGACAGGCGGTTGATCAGCTCGATCTTGTCGGCCGTAGAGACCGGTTGCTTTTCGTTCTGCAGGCCGTCCCGCGGGCCGACCTCGACGATGCGGACGTAGTCGCTCATGCCTCCGTCTCCGCAGCGGGGCGCTGGCAGACCGCCTCGATGTTGTTGCCGTCCGGGTCGAGCACGAAGGCGGCGTAGTAGTTCGGGTGATACCAGGGACGTACGCCGGGACCACCATTGTCGCGTCCTCCGGCGGCCAGGGCGGCGGCATGGAACGCGTCCACCTGCGCGCGGCCGGTACAGGCGAAGGCGACGTGCACGCCATGGCTGACGCTGCCGCCATTGCCGATCCAGAAGAACGGCTTGCCATCGCGGCCGAAGCCGACCTGGTCATGGGTGCCGGTCTGCTCCGCGGTGACCTCCATCACCACGCCGATCTGCAGTGGGGCCAGTGCCTGGCTGAAGAACGCCCTGCTGCGCGCCAGGTCGGCGCTGGTCAAACCAAGATGATCGAGCATGTTCAGGCCTCCGTGACCCAATGGGGGGCGCGCTTGTCGAGGAAGGCGCCCAGGCCTTCCTGACCCTCGGCCGAGACCCGCAGGCGCGCGATCAGGGCGGCATTGTCGCGGTCGAGCGCATCGCGGTCATGGCTGTCACGGACCTGCCGGACCAGGCGCTTGGCCGACGCTGAGGCGATCGGGCCGGCCTTGTCGAGCAGGGCCAGCTGGCGCTGCACCGCCTCGTCCAGCCGCTCCGGTTCCACCAGCTGGTGCACCAGGCCGATGCGCAGCGCGGTGTCGGCGTCGAAGTGCTCGCCGGTCGCGAACCAGCGGCGGGCCTGACGCGGCCCGATCGCCTCGATCACGTACGGTGAGATCACGGCCGGCAGCAGGCCAAGGCGGCTTTCGGTCAGGCCGAACCGGGCGCTGGTGCTGGCGATGGCGATGTCGCAGCAGGCGACCAGGCCGACACCCCCGCCGAAGGCGGCACCGTGGACCCGGGCCAGGGTCGGCTTGGGCAGTTCGTCCAGGGTGCGCATCAGGCGCGCCAGGGCCAGAGAATCCTCGCGGTTGTCAGCCTCGCTGGCGGCGGCCATGCCCCGCATCCACTGCAGGTCGGCACCGGCCGAGAAGGATGCGCCGTGGCCGGCCACCACCACCGCGCGCACCGCGTCTTCCCGCCCGGCCGCCTCCAGCGCGGCGGTCAGCCGGGCGATCAGGCCGGCATCGAAGGCGTTGTGCAGCTCCGGCCGGTTCAGCCAGAGGGTGAGGACGGCGCCACTGCGCTCGATCTGCAAAGCATCGTTCATGGGATTCCAGGGTCACTCCATACCTGTATGGATCATAGCGGGCCATTGGTCATGGGCCATGACGCGACGCGGGAATGTTAGAATCGAGAACCATTTACATCCAGCAGAGAACAGGCTAGATGACGCTGTCCGAACTGCCCCTGCATACCTCGGCCGTGGTCGACTCCGTGCAGGACCTGCATGCCAACGATGCCATTGCCCGCCGCCTGCGCGAGCTGGGCTTCGTCAAGGGCGAGGAGGTCCGCCTGGTGGCCAAGGGCCCACTGGGGGGAGAGCCGTTGCTGGTGCAGGTCGGGTTCACCCGTTTCGCACTGCGTATCAGTGAAGCCAAGCGCGTCGTGATCGACGCTGCCAGCCAGGAAAGACGTGCATGACCGCATCCGCCACTGCCGCCCCCCTGCGCATCGCGCTGGTCGGTAACCCGAACAGCGGCAAGACCGCCCTGTTCAACCAGCTGACCGGCAGCCGGCAGAAGGTCGCCAATTACACCGGCGTGACCGTCGAGCGCAAGGAAGGACGCCTGCGCGCACCCTCCGGCCGCGAGTTCGCCGTGCTTGACCTGCCGGGTGCGTACAGCCTGCACCCGGCGAGCCTGGACGAGGCGATCACCCGCGACCTGTGCCGGGGCTTCTATCCGGGCGAGGCCGCGCCGGACGTGCTGCTGTGCGTGATCGATGCCACCAACCTGCGCCTGCACCTGCGCTTCGCACTGGAACTGCGCGAGTTGGGCAAACCGATGGTGGTGGCGCTGAACATGGTGGATGCGGCCGAGCGCCGTGGCATCCAACTGGACGTGGCAGCGCTGGAGCGCGAGCTGGGCGTGCCGGTGGTCGAGACCGTGGCGGTACGCAAGCAGGGCGCGCGTGCGCTGGTCGAGCGCCTGGACCGCATGGTGCCGCACCTGGATGCGCCGATGCCGCCGGCCGAGGACGGCATCGACTACCACGCCCGGGTACGTGACATCCTGGCGGTGGCCGTGCGCATGCCGGCACGCACCGCGAAGATCGACGACACGCTTGACCGCTGGCTGCTGCATCCGGTGTTCGGACTGGTGACGCTGGTCGTGGTGATGTTCCTGATCTTCCAGGCGGTGTTCGCCTGGGCGACACCGCTGATGGATGGCATCGAGGCCGGCTTCGGCTGGCTGGGCGAGGTGGTCGGTGGCGCGCTGCCGGAGGGGCCGCTGACCAGCCTGCTGACCGACGGCATCATCGCCGGCCTGGGAGGCGTGGTGGTGTTCCTGCCGCAGATCCTGATCCTGTTCGCGTTCATCCTCGCGCTGGAAGAGTCCGGCTACCTGCCACGTGCAGCGTTCCTGCTCGATCGGCTGATGGCCGCGGCCGGCCTGTCGGGGCGTTCGTTCATCCCGCTGCTGTCCAGCTTCGCCTGCGCGGTGCCGGGCATCATGGCCACCCGCAGCATCCAGGATCCACGCGACCGGCTGGCGACGATCCTGGTGGCGCCGCTGATGACCTGTTCGGCCCGCCTGCCGGTGTATGCCCTGCTGATCGCCGCCTTCATTCCCGATGGCAAGGTCGGCATCTTCAACCAGCAGGGCCTGGTGCTGTTCGGACTGTACGTGGCCGGCATCCTCAGCGCGCTGGCGATGTCGTGGGTCATGAAGAAGTGGCGCCGCGACAAGAGCGAGCATCCGTTGATGCTGGAGCTGCCCTCGTACCGTATTCCGCATCCGCGTGATCTGGCAGTCGGCCTGTATGAGCGTGGCATGATCTTCCTGCGGCGCGTGGGCGGCATCATCCTGGCGTTGACCGTGCTGCTGTGGTTCCTGCTGTCGTTCCCCGGTGCGCCCGCCGACGCCACGCTGCCGGCCATCGATTACAGCTACGCCGGCCGCATCGGTCATGCGATGACCGCGGTTTTCGCCCCGCTGGGTTTCAACTGGCAGATCTGCATCGCACTGATTCCGGGCCTGGCCGCGCGTGAAGTGGCGGTTTCCTCGCTGGCGACGGTGTACGCGCTGTCCGCGGCCGACGACGATGCGGCGATCTCGGCGCTCACGCCGGTGGTGGCCGATGGCTGGTCGCTGGCCACGGGCCTGTCGCTGCTGGTGTGGTTCATCTATGCGCCGATGTGCATCTCCACGCTGGCCACCATCAAGCGTGAGACCAACTCGTGGAAGAAGATGGGTTTCGCGGCGTTCTACCTGTTCGCAGCGGCCTACGTTGCAGCGCTGATCACCTACCAGGTGACCGTGGCGCTGGGAGGCGGCTGATGGACGCAGGACTGCTGCTCCAGTACCTGCTCGTTGCGCTGGCCGTGCTGGTCAGCGCGTGGGTCGTACTGAAAAAGCAGTTCCCCGGCACCGTGCGCAGGATGCGCGGTGCCTTGGCACTGGCGCTGCTCAAGCCCGGCCGCGCCGGCTGGCTGCAGGCGCTGGGCCGCAGGATCGCGCCGCCTGTCAGTGGCGGCGGCGGTGCCTGTGGTGGCTGCGACAGCTGCGGGCCGACGCCGCCGAAGCAGCACTGACGATGCCGGGAGAGAGCGGGGGCTGCTGCGCTCGCCGAAGCCTCAATCCCGCACCAGCCCACCGTCCACCACCAGATTCTGGCCGGTCACCGCGCGCGCCCAGGGGCTGGCGAAGAACAGCGCGGCGTCGGCGAACTCGGCCGGCGTGGTCACGCTGCGCAGTGGCGTGTTGGCGGCGATGTAATCGAACACCGCCTGCGGTGTCGCGGCGCTGGCGTCGGTGCTGCGCAGCAGGCCACCGGACAGCATGTTGACGGTGATGCCCTGCGGCCCCAGGTCGCCGGCCAGGGTGCGGGTCAGCGAAAGCAGGGCGGCTTTGGCGGCCGTGTAGTCGTGATAGGGCACCACCGGGTTCTGGAACAGATTGGTGCCGATGTTGATGATGCGGCCGAAACCGCGCGCCTGCATGCCGGGCAGGGCGGCCTGCACGGTGTTGAGCGCGCCGCGCACGCTGCCTTCGAACTGCGCCTGGAACGCCGGCCAGCCAATGTCGGCGGCGCCGTCGCGCGCATCACCATTGAAGGAGAAATCGGCCAATGCATTGTTGACCACAGTGGTCACGCCCTGGCCGAAATGCGCCAGCGCCTGCTGCAGGAGTGCCTCGATCTGGCTCCGGTCGGTGACGTCGGCGCGGAGCGCGAGTGCCTGCCCGCCCAGCTCCACCGCCAATGCACGTGCGGCCGCCTCGCTGCGGTGGTAGTTGATGATGACCCGGGCACCCTGCGCGGCGAATGCGCGGGCGATATGCTGGCCAAGGCCGCGGCCAGCGCCGGTGACCAGTACCAGCTGTTCGCTGATCTGCATGGGAAATGCGGTCCATTGCATGAAGAGTCCTGCAGCGTAGCAGCGATGATGCTTGCCGGACCGGGCATGCTGCCGCTAGCCTGCGGGGCATGAACCAGACTCCCCTGCGATTGCTCATTCACGGCGCTTCCGGGCGCATGGGCCAGGCCCTGCTGCGGCTGGCCGCCGATCATCCCGAAACCCTGCAGATCGTGGCGGCGGTGACCGGCCGCGCGCCGGCCCAGCGGGTGGTCGACGGAGTGCCGTTCTTTGCCGCCAGCGAGCTGGCAGGGGCGCCGGCATTCGATGTGGCCATCGACTTCAGCCTGCCGGAAGGCTTCGATGCGATGCTGGCCCTGTGCGTTGAACGCGGCGCAGGCCTGGTATCGGGTACCACCGGCATCTCCAGTGCGCAGCGCCAGGCGCTGGACGCCGCCGCGGCGCGCATTCCGCTGGTGTGGGCTTCGAACTTCAGCCTCGGTGTCGCGGTGCTGGACGAGCTGGTCGAGCGTGCTGCGCAGGCCCTGTCGGGCTGGGACTGCGACATCGTGGAATCGCACCATACGCAGAAGAAGGATGCGCCCTCGGGAACGGCACTGACCCTGGGCGCAGCCGCGCAGCGGGGTGGGGCGGATCCGCAGTACGCCAGCCTGCGGGCCGGCGATATCGTGGGTGAGCATCTGGTGCAGTTCACCGGCCTGGGCGAGCGCATCGAACTGGTCCACCGGGCGACCAACCGCGACATCTTCGCCCGCGGTGCGCTGTTCGCCGCACGCCAGCTGCAGGGGCGGGCGCCCGGGAGCTACCGGGTGCGCGACCTGCTGGACGGACCCCGTTAACCGGTAGCGCCGGGCCATGCCCGGCGGCTCGTTAGTTCCGCCGGGCATGGCC